>NZ_JBHIPX010000004.1:0-128999 GCF_042196245.1 Bartonella sp. AP19HLJMH | reverse complement strand
TCAGTCTTACAGAAGCCGCTAAAATACTCGAGATGCAACCAAAACAATTCATTCAATTCTTACAGCAAAAAGGGTGGGTTTACAGACGAGCAGCAGGTGGAAATTTGCTTCCTTATCAAGACAAAATCCAAAAGAAACTTATGGATTGTCCAACCATCACACTTCAAACCGCAAGTGGAATAGAAAAAGTCATTCCTTGCGCAAAAGTCACAGCAAAAGGAATTGGTGTGCTGTCTCAAGAGCTTAAAAGACAAAGCATGCATTAAGAGCAACAATTATGGAAAAGAAATACGAACGACTAATCTTATAGTATCTCTATAAACCGTTTCTAACCACACAAACAACTTTTTAAAACAAGCGTGATTCACGCCACGGGGGAATTGCGCTCAAATAGGAGGAAATCAAGATGAGGGAACAAAACACTAACCTAACAGAAATTGAAGAACCACATCATTTAGCCGTCGAACAAACTGCTATGGAACGCATTTTAAATAAAGCCTTAGGAAATGACGTCGATATGGACCGTCTCGAGCGTCTCATTGCCTTACGAGAAAAAGAAATAGAACGACAAAACTACGAAAGATTTGCCAGTGATCTTTCGAATATGCAAATAGAATATCAAAAAATACAAAAAAACTCTACAAACACCCATACAAACAGCCAATATGCAACCCTTGACCAGTACATTGATGCTGTAAAAAATACTCTTGCAAAACACCGATTTGCTTTGTTTTCTCGTATCAAAGAACAGAGTTCAGACAATATAATTATAGAAATGACTTTGACGCATCCGTCTGGAAATAAAATCTCAACAGAAGGAAAGTTTCCTTATGACACGAAAGGATGCAAGTCAAATATACAATCGGTTGGTTCTGCAATCACATACGCACGCAGATATCTGTTAGGTATGCTTCTTAATGTCGTGAGTGAAGATGATGATACGGATGGGAACACACCTATTAAAAAGGCTTTTCCACAACAGATCAATGAAATCAGAAGACTCATCGTACAAACCCAAGCAGAAGAAGAAAAAATATTTGCTTATGTCGACGTCAAAAAGCTTGACGATATGTCTGAAGGACAAGCACAAACGGTATTGCATCTTTTGAAAAAGAAACAAAACAAGCAAAAGGTAGAAACAGATTCTACTATACAAGATGCCGATATAGCAACGCCACAAGAGCAACAAACGGCGGTGTGAGATGAAACAAAGAACAGCAGAATGGTTTCAAGCGCGCTTGGGTAAAGTCACTGCTTCAAACGTTTACAACGTACTCAGTAAGACAGCAAAAGGTTTGCCTACAAGTAAATATGAAGACTACAAAATCAAACTCATGACAGAACGCTTAATAGAGGGAATAAGCCAATCTTATACAACAGCGGCTATGCAATGGGGCATTGAACATGAAGAGAATGCCTTGAGAGAATATGAATTCATTTATGACACAGAAGTCACAAGATGCGGGTTTATCCCACACCCAAAAATGAAAATGGCGGGTGCAAGTCCTGATGGGTTCATTGGAGAGGACGGTTTAATTGAAGTCAAATGTCCACAATCAACAACTCATCTTCGTTTTTTTATGTATGACGAAATCAAGCCTGAATATCACGCACAAATGCAATTCCAAATGGCTTGTACAGGACGAAAGTGGTGTGATTTCATGAGCTATAATCCAAACTTTGTAGGCAGATCTACTGGTTTGAGAATGAAAATCAAACGCATCAACCGTGATGAGCAATACATTGAAGAGATTAATAAAGCGGTCGAAATCTTTTTAGGGGAAATAGAACAAGAGATGCAAAAGATTTTGGCAAAAGCTTCTTAAACCTATGGGGGTGCTCTCTCCTCCCAGCACCCCCACCCATTTACTAACAACTTTTAAGTAATGCATGATTCACGCTACGGGTGGATTGTGCGCAAATCAAGGAAATAAACCATGGAAAAGAAATATGAACTTACTGATGAAACAACTGAGGTTGATGGCAAAACTTTCCACCGCATTCGTGCCTTACGAGACTTTGGTGGTATTAAAGCAGACGACCTAGGCGGTCTTATAGAGCATGAAGGCAACTTATCCCATGAGGGCAATTGTTGGATTTGGTATAAGGCTTGTGTTTTTGGAGATGCACGTGTTTATGGCAATGCACTTGTTTTCGATGAAGCAAAAGTTTCCGATAATGCACATGTTTACGAGAGCGCACACGTTTTCGATGAAGCGCGCGTTTACGGTCGTGCAGAAATTTATGGAGAAGCAAAAGTTTACGGTGAGGCATACATTTACGATGGGGCGCGTGTTTACGGCAATGCGCAAGTTTACGGTGATGCGCATGTTTACGGTCATGCAAAAATTTACGGTGAAGCATGTGTATGTTGGGACGACTGGATTGATGGCGATAGAAGAATCTCAACTAGAGAACAAACCAGATGAGAAAATACGAACTGACTGATGAAACAATTGAGTTTGATGGATACATTACGCTTTACCGCATCCGTGCATTGAAAGACTTTGGAGATGTAAAGGCAGGTGATCTTGGCGGCTTTATAGAGCATGAAGACAATTTAAGTCATGAAAACGATTGTTGGATTTATAATGATGCCAAGGCGTATTTGTTTGCCAATATTTACGATAGCGCTAAGGTTTTTGATAACGCACAAGTTGCTTATAATGCAGAGATTTTTGGAAATGCAAAAATTTATAATAACGTCAAAATATATGGAGGTCATATTTTTGGAAGCGTAGAAATTTATGGAAATGTGGTTATCGATAATGATTCAAGAATTTATGGCGATACAAAAATTTATGATAATTCAGAAGCTTGTAAACGAACTATGACCGCCCAGAACGGCGACTCTTCAGCAAAAGACGACATTCCTTTCTAGCAACACAAACAAAATTTTAACACCAGCGTGATTCACGCCACGAGTGAATTACATCTAAAATGAAGGGGAATAAACATGCCACACCGCCCACCTACTATCACGCAACCAGCTATTGCTCGTGCTTTAAGAGAAGCTAAAAAACAAGGATGTGAACTCATAGAAATCAAACCTACAGGGGAATTATTAATTCATATCAATAAAACCATAACACCAACAACGACAGATAATACTTATAGCATTGACGATTTTCCACCACTTGAAAACGAGCAAGAAGACTACGAGACCAGCAAAAGTTGCCCCTCTGTCGACGGTATAAAGTTTTAGCCATGCCAAAACGCCGTCCACCGCATCTTGTTCGTGAACGTACACGCCATGGTAAAGTTATATGGTATGTACGTATTGGTCATGGACCACGGTTTCGGATTGAAGGAACCTATGGAACGCAAGAGTTTGTTGACAATTATATGCTGGCTATTAAACAAGCGCAAAATGGCTCCTCCAAAACAAAGAGGCGTACCAGACTCACAGAAGGGTCTTTCGATTGGTTGTTGCATCAGTATTTACAAAGCATGCAATGGCATAATCAATCAGAATCCACTAAAAAAGTTAAATATCGAATTCTGAATAATGTTTCTAAACATATCGGTGATCGTGCATATAAAAGCATAAACAAACAACACATTCTTGAAGCCGTAGACAGAAGGCGAGAGACCCCCGCGGCGGCAAAACATTTTTTGACCTCTTTAAACGGTCTCTTTAATTGGGCGGTTGATAATGCCCTTTTAAATAGAAATCCTGCCTTTAATATAAAAGCACCAAAATCTTTAAACAGTGGGGGATTGCTTCCATGGCTAGAAGAGGACATAGACAAATATTATCACCGTTGGTCACATGGTACACATGAACGCGTCTGGATTGATGTTCTTCTTTATACAGGCTTGCGTCGTGGTGATGCCGTTCGTATCGGCTGGAAAGACGTCAAAGATAATATCATTTATCTCAAAACAGAAAAGAGCCAATTTAAAACAGATGTTTTTCTTCCTATTTTACCAGAACTAGAGGAAACCCTTAAAATTGGTCCCATAGGTAATGAAACATTCATTTGTGGTAAAGGTGGAAATAAGCTTGTCAAAGAAAGTTTTGGCAACCTCTTTCGTGAAGCATGTAATGCGGCGGGTATTAAAAAATCAGCGCACGGATTGCGAAAATTAGCAGCAACACGTGCAGCCAATGCTGGTGCGACAGTTTCGCAAATGAAAGCGCTTTTTGGCTGGACAGAAGATAAAATGGCATCTCTTTATACCAAAACAGCCGATAGAAAACGCCTTGCAATAGAAGACATTAAAAAACTTCAAAAAGGTTAGAGCAACGGGCGGAAGCTAAAAAACTAAAGCCCCGTCAAAATTATAAACGAAATCAAAGCGACGTTTGATGTGCTTCAGAAACCAGAGGAGAAATAGGTGGTTGTGTCTGTTGCATTGTTTGCCATAAATTATAATTTGTTTGCATATCCAGCCAAAATTTCGCTTTACTAAAACCAGCTAGTTCTAATTTCACTGCAAGTTCGGTACTCATAGAGGCATGTCCGTTAATCACTCTTGATAGAGAAGCTCTTGTCATATGGAGATGATTAGCTAACTTTTGTATTGTTATCCCCATTTCGTCTAAGAAAGCTACTTTTAGAACTTCGCCCGGATGTGCGGGGTTATGCATCATTATTTTTGTTCCTTTCATCAATGGTAATCTTGATAATCAACAAGCTCCACATCTGTTCCTATAAAGCGAAAAGTAACACGCCAATTTCCATTCACCCATATAGAATAGTATCCTGTAAGTTCACCTTTAAGAGGATGCATTTTAAAGGCAGGTGCTTTCAACATTTCGGGCGTAGTAGCACTTGTTAAAGCCGTTAAGATAACGCGTAATTTCTTTACGTGATCTGGTCGAATAGCTTTTGTGGAACCTGTTGTATAAAATAATTTTAAGCCCTTATGTCTGAAACTCACAATTGCCATTAGCACCCCTTATCGTATACTATCACTATACGATTTATAAAAATAAGAGTCAAGTAAGATACTGGAAAATCTGATTACATATTTGGATAAAATGATTGAGAATAAGCTATAAAAAAGTTCGGGATAGACATAAAAATAAGTTAATAAAATCAATGGAATTAAAATTCCCTTACCTTTATATAAGTTATTGATTGCATATAAATGTAGCATTCCCACTCTGCTCATCATTTGCATAGACTGGATTGGTACCAGCGATAATATCGGCTCCAACACCATGGATGCTGCCTTTGTGGGCTTGCATATTAACAGCGCGTCCTGCTTCTATTGTACCTGTTACCGCAGTAGAGGTCTGAACAGAGGCTTCTGCCTTCTCTGTCTTAAAGCCCACGGTTACGCTAGCAGAAACATCAGCAATATCACGAATAGACTGTTTAAGGTTTCCACCCTTCATCTCATTATAAAGACCTTTGCCTTTGCTATAGAGATCATAGCCTTTTAGACCAGCAATAAGACCATTGCCGATTTTGTGTTTTGTATCCCCATGACCAAAACGTTTGGCTGCATCCTTTACATCTTTTACTGTACCAAGAATGCCCACATTGACAGAGCCTGTCACACCAGCAAAAGACTTTTCATGCTTTTCTTTTGCGTTAGAGGTATCATAGCTTTCTGATAGGGTGATATTATTGCCGGCATCCATGTTGACATCACGATCCGCCGAAACAATGGCTGCTTGTAAATTCACATCATTGTCAGCAGTAATCTGCACATCTTGGCGTGCCGTGATGTCTGATTGTGTGGAAGTGGTTTCCCATTGATCGCCCGTATCTTTGGCGCTTGCAATTCCAACACCTACAGAAGAACCGCTGTTGCTCTTTTCAAACTGAATGCCAAAGCCTGTACGTTCTTCTACAGAGTTTGACTTATGGCTATTATGACCAGGTGAAACATTCACATCATGCGCTGCGGTAAGATTAACATTTTCCCCTGCAAGATCAGAGCCAACAATTTTCACATCTTTTTTCTTGGCAGTGATATTGATCGTACCATCCGCATTGAGAGAAGAACCTTGATGCTCAAAACTCTCTTCATTTTCTGTCTTTCCCTCACTCCCGTATATCGACACAAAGCCCTTGCCTGATCCTACACCAAAACCTGTTTCATGGGTCTCTGAATGGCTTTTATGGTGATCTTGCATGCCATCAATCGTCACATTTTCTCCGCTCACATTGATATCTTGACCGGAAAGCAGATGAGAAGCAGAAATCTTGGCTTCTCCTTGTGCGTCTAACACGATGTTGCCCGTTGCCCCAAGGATAGAGGAGACCGTTGTGGTATGCGATTGAGAACTATCGGACGATTTCTCATGCAAAAAGCCACTTGATGACGATTGTGCTTGCTGGTCCAAGTGTTCTTGGGCGCCTTTGATGACAATCTTTCCCCCAGAGTGAATAGTAATATCCGCTTGTTTTTGATCTCCCAGTGCTTTCTCTCCTGATGTTTCCTCTGCCTTACCGGCTATGAGAGCGTCGAGGCGACAACTTCCGTGTTATTTCCTGAGTCAATGGCAATGCCTTCACCCCCTGTTATGCTTGACCCCACAACTTGGCGCACATCCATCTTGTTATGCTCAGATTTGCTGCTACTAAATGCTCCACCCTCTTTATGGTACGACATCTCATAATGTAAGCTATCCTCTGCATTATTGATCAGGACATCGTTGCTGGCTTTCAGCCCTACCTTGCCATCAGCCGCAATGGAACTACCTGTAATGCTAAGATCATGCGGTTTGCCATCCTGCCCTGCAATGACAGTGGTGTCACCTCCCGATTTTATCGAAGATCCAACGGCATGAGAGGCTTGCATATCCACTTTCGTGTTTTTGGTGCGAAGATGATACTCCATCTCATCGTTTCTTACCCCTATCGCTATTTCCCCTTGGGCACCAAGACCAACATTGCCCTTGGCATCTATATCGGAAGCAGCAATATGGATATCGCCACCCGATAGAACAGTGGTCTCTTTTCCAGAACTTAGATGAGAGCCATTGTGTAAAGCAACATGAGATGTTTCACTCCCACTCTGATTGTCCATGCTGTTGCGTGTGGCATCAATCGAAACATTCCTCTCAGCTTGCAAGAGGAGTTTATCCGTTGCTTGAACATCAGAGCCTAAAATATTCAAATCTTTTCCAGAGACATAAGTGGGCTTGATGTACTTTGAAAAATATTTATTTAAAAAAAATGTGTGAATACACAACAACAAGTGTATTCCGTTTAGGGCGTTCTGTTTTGCATGAGGAGTATGATCCCATTAAAAATGAAGAGATTAAGAGGAATAAAATAGAGATAATAAAATAAAGGCCCCGTTAAACGAGGCCTTAGTATTTTTTGTGCTGATAATTTCATTTTTACGAAATTAGAATTTGTAAGCGACACCTACACGGAAGTCATTGGTTTTGTAGTTGAATTCACGTGTATCGTTGGCGAATTTCTTTTTACCAAAATCGGAGTAACGGTATTCTGCACGTAAAAGAACGTTGTCGGTCATTGCAAAGTCAACACCGCCTCCAATAGTGAAACCAACCATTGTCTTCGTGTCATCAGCCCAAGTACCACCAGTCAAATCTACATTTTGCTTAATTGATGGGTTTTCAACCACATCAGCTTTCTGTTCACCTTTAACTCTCTCTCCTTTTCCTGTAACTGATTGAATGCCCTGTACCTGCGCATAGGCAATACCACCAGCAACATAAGGCATAATACGGTCAACAGCAGCAAAACCGATACGAACGCGTGTAGCACCAGACCATTTTTCTTTGTAACTGTGCTTTTCCGTTACCTTGTCACCTATTTCAAACCGTTGCTGATCTTTTAATTCAACCTTAGCTTTTTCAAGGGCATTATTAAAAAATGCCACATCTTCTTTAGTAAGAGTCAATTCACGGGCTGTTTTTGATTCTTCACGGTCTGCCCAAACTGCATCGGTTTCAACACCGAGAATGAGACCATTTCCAAGGTCTACGTTAGATCCGGCATAAATCCCACCCATGAAACCAGAAGGACTAGGTGTGTTATCTTTTTTGACAAGTTCTTTATCTTCTCCTGGAATAGTTACTTTAGTTTTACTCGAAAAGTTACCAACTTGACCACCAAGATAAAAGCCTGTCCAAGAAAACGAAGGGGCTGCTGCGATAACTGCTGGGGCTGTTTCACGAGGGATCACCACGTCAGCAGCTTGTGCTGCAGAAGCTGAAATTAAAGCGGCAATAGAAGTTGCTATTAAAGATTTTGTATTCATAATTTTGCTCCTAAATTAACTATAAAACGACCTTACAAGATTATAAATAGAAAAGCTGTAGTAAAAATGTCACAATCACACAAATAAACCCCAGAAAAACAGTGTTTTGATCAAAGTCAAGATCTCTTGAAAATTTAATTTTTTATTAATACTTTTTATTCATAATTGCACTTTTGATGAGATTAGAACTTGTAAGCGACACCTACGTGAAAGTCATTGGTTGTGTAGCCTAGTTTAAGGTAATACTTTTTATATTCCTTCTTACCAAAGTCTGAGTAACGGTACTCCGCACGAAGCAGAACATGATCTGTCATCGCGAAATCTATACCACCACCAAGGGTGAAACCCTCCATCGTTTTTATTTTATCAAATACTGTAGCAGAAACTTCTTTACTTGGCTTACCCATTTGCCAATTTTTTTTGTTCCTGAAACTTTACCAACACCCTGTATTTGCGCATAAGCAATACCATCAGCCACATAAGGCATAATACTGTCAGCGACGGAAAAACCAACACGAACCCGTGTTGCACCAGACCATTTTCTTTGAAACCAATGCAATACACTGCTGTGTCACCCTTTTGAAACTTTTCATTTTCATCCAATGTGACACCAGCATCTTTAAATTCATCATTAAAATCATCAAATTCATCAATCGCAAGAATCTTTGAGACCGTCTTCGTCTCTCCTCAGTCTGCCCAGACTGCATCGGGTTCAACACCTAGGACATTTCTAAGATCTACGTTGAAACCTAAAATAAATACCACCTATGAAACCTGAAGGCTTAGGTAGTGCATCTTTATCTGAAGTTTTTTTCTTTTGTCTCTAAATCAAATACATAAACTTTGACTTGAAAAGTTGCCAACTTGACCACCAAGATAAAAACCTGTCTAAAAAAACGAAAGAGCTATGATAACTGTTGGAGCTTTTTTACGAGGAATGACAATATCAGCAGCTTGTGCCGCAGAAGCTGTAGTCATAGCGATAACAAAAGTTGTTACTGAAGATTTTATATTCGTAAACTTTGCTCCTCATTTATTTACGAGCACAGTATTATACGACTACAAAAAAAAAACGCTGTAGTAAAATGATACAATCATAGGAAACGAAAGCTGACGCAAGATAAAGTCATTTCATAACTTCACGTTTCACAAGAAATTGTAAGTTATGAATACGTATAATTCATTGATTTTACCGCGTAATTATTGCCTGTCGTTTATAAAAATCTTTTTAAGGAAATCTGAATAATATCTTTTACACCGCCAATAAATATGGAGTGTGTAATAATATAACAATAGAAAAATAACAGAGGCTCCGTCTTTAACAGAGCCTCATGACAATTTATTTTATCTTCATCATTTCGTTGTTGACGAAATTAGAATTTGTATGCAACACCTACACGGAAATCATTGGTTTTGTAAGCTATTTTATCCCCGTCCTTTACAAATGCTTTTTTACCAAAGTCTGAGTAACGGTATTCTGCACGCAACAGAACATTGTCTGTCATTGCAAAGTCAATACCACCACCTACAGTGAAACCAACCATCGTTTTCGTTTCATCAAACACTTTAGCAGAAGCGATTTCGGCACCATCAGCTCCTTCCGCCTTAAGAGAATCGACTATCTGGAGCTGCGTATAAGCAATACCACCAGCAACATAAGGCATAATGCGATCAACGGCTGCAAAACCAACACGAACGCGTGTTGCACCAGACCATTTTTCTTTTATAGAGGTGCTATCTACACGTTTGTCAGTCGCCGCGATACCAGTAATAGTTTTTCCTGTAGCAGGTGTAGCTTTCGCTGCTATAAGCTCATCTTTGAAAGCATCAAGGCCAATTGCTCCAATGACTGCTGAATGCGCTTTTGAATCTTCGCGGTCAGCCCAGACGGCATCAGTTTCAACACCTAGAATGAGGCCATTTCCAAGATCCACGTTAGAACCTACATAAATACCCCCCATGAAACCGGAAGGCTTAGGTGTCCAGTCTTTATCTGTAATTTTCTTTTTTGTTTCTGAATCATATTCATCAACTTTACCTGAAAAGTTACCAACTTGACCACCGATATAAAAGCCTGTCCAAGAAAATGAAGGGGCTGCTGCGATGACTGCTGGGGCTGTTTCATGAGGGATGACAACATCAGCAGCTTGCGCTGCAGAAGCTGCTGCTATAGCGATAACAGAAGTTGTTACTAAAGATTTTATATTCATAAACTTTGCTCCTAATTTATTTATGAGCACAGTGCTACAAGATTACAGAAAGAAAAGCTGTAGTAAAAATGATACAGTCACAGAAAATGGAGGGCACATCCCAGACAAAATCACTTCATAGCTTGATTTTGTACGAGAAACCTAAAGATATAACATACAAATAAATTATTGATTTTAAATGTAATTATTTTTATTGCTTATGAATTTTTTTGAAGAAAATCTGAATAATATCTTTTCACATCCACAATAAATTATGTCTTGTGTGATAATATGGCAACAGAGAATAACAGAGGCTCTGTCAAAGACAGAGCCTCTGTTATTTAACTTATCATCTGTTAAAATTTGTAAGCAACACCAACACGGAAATCATTGGTTTTGTAAGAAGTCTCATATTTATCATTTGAGAATTTCTTTTTCCCAAAATCTGAGTAACGATATTCCGCACGTACAATAATATTATTGGTCATTGCTAAATCAACACCAGCACCAAGGGTGTAACCAACAAGGGTCTTTGTTTCATCAGACAGAGTACCAGAAGCGATTACTTTGTCTGAATCTTTATCTGTTATTGAAATCAACGCACTATCTTGAAGCTGTGTATAAGCGATACCACCAGCAACATAAGGCATAATGCGTTCAGCTGCAAAACCAATACGCACGCGCGTTGCACCAGCCCACTTTTCTTTAAAAGTGAAACTGTGGGTTCGTTTAGCACCAGGTTTAAGCGCATCTTTACCAATATTAATTGCAGCGTCTTTTAATACCTTGTTAATATAATTGATGTGTTCTGGGGCAATGACATATGTTTTTCCTGTCTTCGTGTCATCTTTATTAGACCACATGATATCTGTATCAACACCTAGAATAAGGCCATTACCAAGATCAACGTTGGAACCTGCATAAAGACCACCCATGAAACCAGATAGTTTAGGCAAAAGGTCATCAGGCGCTGGAATCTTGTTTCCATTACTGAGAATATCCATTTTCGTTTTACCCGAAAAACCACCAATCTGGCCCCCAACATAAAAACCTGTCCAAGAAAAAGTTGGAGCAACAATAACGGGAGCAACAGGTGTTGGTCTTGGGGGAACAATAACATCTGCTGCTTGTGCTGCTGAAGCTGAAACAAAAGCGAAAGCAGAAGCTGTTATTAACCATTTCATATTCATATTTTCTCTCCATAGCTGAATATTTATTTGAACACACCGTTTCATATAGAGCCCCATCTTCAGATATCTGTAGCAAAAATGATACACTTATAAAAAAAACAAAAAGCCAATCAAAGTACCCTTAATTGCTTGATCTGTAATAATGAGAATAAAACTATGCCCATGCACAAATGATCTCTTTTCCTCACGTTTTCTCTCCTTTATCATTTTGATAAAAAAACTGCGCCACAGTACCCTCCGTGTAAAGCGTGTGCTATTGACATGAAAATATAATATATTGATTTATAATGAAAAAATATCTTTTATATTAATTCGTCTGCAATATTGACGATGCTCTTATCTTAAGCCTTTTTATATTAAAGAAACCAAAACCATCCCTCTGCACCTCACAAACAAGCAAGTGTGTGAATAAATAAAACTATTTAAAAGCTAACATGCCTCCTATTAATACTCTCAATATTGAATATTGAAGACCGTTACAATATTGAGAACAGCTAAATCTAACTGTTCCATTTAAATTCATACAAACAACGTTTTTAGCTTCATCCTTCGCATAACCAAATGTGAATAGCTCTTTGATTGTTTTTTCATCATTGTAAAGAATGCTTGTACCGCACAAAACAAGATCTCCACTACCCTATGGACTGCAACAAAATTACATGTAATTTCATCACGCTTGCTCTTTGTTTTTAATTTAGGAATTTATTCCTTTTTGACATATTTACGCTTCTGCTTAACTTTCTAGAAAATCTTTTCCAGAGCTTTAGCCCTATTTGTAGGCTATCATTTCATACTCTTTTTAGCTAAATTGAAAAAAATACCTAAAGACAGACAACCGGTATGATAAACATTAAAACTTATATAGAAATCTCCTTAAAGCTGAAAAAACGAGAAATCTTTCTTAAAGTTTTCACACCACACCTTGCTTTAAAAATCATGAATTTGGCAGAAAAAATATCTGATATTTTGAATCATAGACAAATGAATATTTTATAAATTCTGTAGTCGAAGCATAGCATGAAAGATCAAAAGTTTAACATTTTTGTTGCTTCACTCGATTTTGATGAAGTATCCTCTCAGATCCTCTCTGCAAACAGCTTAGTTTCTTGTCGAGAGGATTTTTCTTAACTCCTTACTTATGTGATTCACTTAACTAAAGGCTCTCTCTGGACAAGCCCTACTCTAAAAACACTTATCAAGGAGTTTTATATGCGCTGTATAGTTACGCTTAAAATGACAGTATTTACAGTATAACAGCGTAACCCAAAATCGGGAGGTTATATTTATCCAAACCCATGAATTTTGTAACGAGCGATTGCCATTATACAGAGTATTCTTACACCGAAATCCACCTCCCCATATCTTTTCCAAATAGTACTCTTCACCCCCTCCGTACATAATTATAATACCCTTTGCGAACAACTGCTCCTCCACTTTTCAAATGATAAAAAATATCTCCTCTCTTCAATTCCCGATCATACGTTAGACCTCTTGATGTTGTTTTCTTACTTTTTAATAACTCATTGGACTTCGTCCAAATAAGTCTGGTCGTTTTCCTTTCCCTGATCCTCTTTTAGGCTTTTTAAATCTTTTTTTACCAGAATATGATACAGGTACTAACTTAGCTGCTGTTATGCATTGGTTGTTATGCGTGCAAGAAAGTTCCATTTGAACAACTTCAGAGAAGATCTTGCTCAACTGTTCACTAGAAAAAAGATCTCTAGGAGGAACAATAGAAGGTATACCCTCTATTAACTTTTGAGAAGACAAGAAAGAAGCACCCTGAGCTACAGAGATTGAAGCAAACGTAGCGAAAGCCGTAATAAAATATTTTATATTCATAAATTTAACCTCATTAAATATCCATAATGGATTTTATCTAGTGTCTTCATTGCAAATTTCTAGAGAAAAATAGCATGTTTATAGATAAAAAGTGAGAATCCTCAAAAAACAAAGCTTTGAAGCATTTTAATTTTAAAATAAAAGAAAATTGCCCTGCTCTGCCAACATAGAAATTACTTATTGAGTAATAAATAAAGGCACGAAGTATCGTCTGAAAATAATAAACTATATGAACTTCATATAATATACTGATTTATAATGATAATTTAGCGTTATTCATATTGACTGAGAACCCTAAATACCATAAGATTCTCTTCTTCAAAATCTTTTTCATGTTGAATCAATCAAAACCATTTGTTTGCACGTTACAAGTTGGAAGAGCTGTGTGGATAAAAACACTAAAAAGACTAAAAATGTCTCTTATGAACCGTCTCAAGTGCTAAGGACTTACACAACATTGGGAATTGGCACAGTTGTGTGGATGGTAGCGGCTTGTTACTCCATAAGCATAAAGATGGTAGTGTTCAATAGATTTTATATTGGTATTGGAAGCTTTATTGTTATATCTTTTATGAGCGCCACCGTAAAATGAACTTGGGTGTCGGTTTCTTTACAAAAAGCACATGAATTAGCAACACAAATATATTCCGTTTAGGGCGTTCTATTTTACACGAAGAACATAAATCCATTAAAAACATGAGGCAATGCGTAATCTCTATTATTTAACAGACATTGCTTTAAATACTTTTGAAAGTCGTAAAGCAGAATTAAAAATGATGGTAAAGATGAGATTTGGTTTTTACATTTACACATTCATATTCTCCCCCAATTAGGCTGTATACCGGTTTCAGAGATTTAAGTCTTCCAACCTACCGTATGTTTCCAGCCTCTCCTCAAAATTGCTTTGTTTCAAATAAAAGCTGTTACAAAAATAAAAAATATGGATTCGCAAAAGTATTTTTATTGCCTAAACTTCAAATGAAATAGCACTTAAGAATTTATTATAATTCTTATCAGAAAAGATGAGAGGATAAAACGCCCATAATGTACAAGCATTTTGTCCTCTCACATCAATAATTAACTCTATTTAAAAGCCAATTTTAAAGTTAGCTATGCGCAAAAATATCAACTTCCGCCCATCCTAAAAGATCAAGCCTAGCTCTCATAGGCAAAAATTGAAAGCATGCCTTGGCAACATTTTCTCGCTCTTCACGTCTTAAACGTTCTTCAAATATAACCTTTAAACGATGTAAATATAACACATCCGACGCAGCATATTCAATTTGTGCCTGTGATAACGTTTCTGCCGCCCAATCCGAAGATTGTTGCTGTTTAGAAATATTCACATTCAGCAATTCATTACAAATTTCTTTCAAGCCATGACGATCCGTATAAGTGCGCGTGAGTTTCGAAGCAATCTTTGTACAAAAAATAGCCTCTGGCATAACACCAAATGTATGCGCTAAAATAGCAAGATCAAAACGCCCAAAATGAAATATTTTGGTTATTGCGTTATCCTCAAGCAATTTTATCAAATTTGGTGCACTCTTTTGTTCTTTAGCAATCTGAATAACGTCAGCAGTACCATCTCCAGAAGAAAGCTGAACAACGCATAAACGATCACGATAGGGTTGTAATCCTAAAGTCTCGGTATCAATCGCAATGGCATCAGTTTTATAATTGTCTAAGTTTGGTAAATCACCTTGATGAACGCGAATCTCAGCCATTTACCCTCCTACTTGCTAAAGCAGCAAGAATACGCGCCCAAGACCGCTGCCCCTTATGAAACGATTTTAAATTATACTTTTCATTAGGAGAATGAATACGGTCATCAGCCAATCCAAAACCAACCAAAAGAGTTTCCATACCAAGAATTGACCGAAAATCTGCTACAATTGGGATCGAGCCCCCCATGGCTGTCAAGACAGCGGGCACTTCCCACTCTTGTGATAAGGCATCCTTCGCCTCCTTGATAAAAGATGAATCATCAGAAATCTGAAGTGCCGGAGAAGAACCGTGATTCTTAAATTCAACCTTACAATCAGCAGGAATTGAGCTACGTACATAATCACGCAACGCTTGGCGTATTTTCTCTGGATCTTGCTTATGCACCAAACGACACGATACTTTTGCACTCGCTTGAGAAGCAATAACTGTTTTCATCCCTTCCCCTTCATAGCCGCCACTAATACCATTAATTTCCATGGTAGGACGTGCCCATACAAGCTCTAAAATGCTCCGCCCTTTTTCACCAGCTGGAACGGAAAGTCCTATAGGACCAAGAAAATTTTCAGCAGTACAATTAAGTGCATTCCATGATTGTAAAATCTGTGGAGGTGTTTCTTCTACGCCATCATAAAAACTAGGAAGTGTTGCCCTATTATTTTCATCGTGAAGTCCTGCTAAGATTTTCGTTAAAATACGAATGGGATTAGCTGCTACTCCTCCAAAATAACCAGAATGCAAATCACGATTCGCTGCTGTGATAATAATCTCTTCTGCCATAATTCCCCGAAGAGAAAGAGCAATAGATGGTGTATCCGCATCCCACATTGACGTGTCACAAACCAATGCATAATCTGCCTTAAGTTCATCTGTATTTGCTTTTAAAAAAGGAATAAGGGAAGGAGAAGCACATTCTTCTTCTCCCTCAAATAAAACAGTAACTTTAATAGGAAGCTGCCCTGTTTCTTTCTTAAATGCACGACATGCTTCAATAAAAGTCATCAACTGACCTTTGTCATCTGAAGCTCCACGAGCACAAATAACTTTCTCTCCATCTCTCTCTTTTAAAGAAGGTGTAAATGGATCATCCTCCCATAAACTCAATGGATCAACAGGTTGAACATCATAATGTCCGTAAAACAGCACATGCAAACAATCATCTGAAGGTCCAGGATGATGCCCAACAACCATTGGATGCCCCGGCGTATCACGGCGTGAAGCCTCAAAACCGATGCTTTTTAAATCCTCCACTAACCAATCAGCTGCTTTACGACATGCATCCTTGTAAGCCGAGTCTGTAGAAATCGATTGAAAACGTAAAAGAGAAAAAAGGCGTTCAAGGCTCTTCTCTATATTTCCATCAAGATGTGTTAGTACTTTATTCAGCATAAAAAAACCTTTCAAGCCTTGTGTAATTATATTATAGATGCGATGACTTTAAGCCTCTTGTAAGATTTTGCAAGACACCTTATTCATTTTTGACATTGTGAGCAGTAAAAACTTGAACGTCCAGCCTGTAAAATGCGCATAATAGGCGCTCCACATTCCAAACATTGCTTGCCTTCTCGTCCATAAACTGAAAAAGCATGCTGAAAATAACCAAGCGAACCATCTATATGCATATAATCACGTAAAGAAGAGCCACCAGACAAAATGGCTTCAGAAATCACATTGCGTATATTTTGTGCTAAAGAATCTGCAAATTCACGTGCACGTGCCGTTTTTGATGCTAATGTAAATGCACCACGTTGTGGAGACAAACGACTCCGCCAAAGTGCTTCACAAACATAAATATTCCCAAGACCTGCAACAATAGACTGATCAAGTAAAACACCCTTGAGAGACATTTTTTTATTAACAAAAGCCTTTTGTAAATAACGACCAGAAAACGAATTACTTATAGGTTCAAGACCTAGCTTATTTAAAAGTGGATGTTCATAAAGCTTATCCGTATCGACTAAAAGCATAAACCCAAAGCGACGCACATCATTATAAATAAGACGATAAACGTCACCATTCTTTGTCTGAATATCCATGACAAAATGATCATGTTTAACTAATTTACTTGACGCTGAACAAGCTTTTCTTAAAAAATCATTCTCTATACGCCATGAACCAGACATTCCTAAATGGCTTAAAATCGTTTCATCCTGAGAAAGATGAAATAATAAATATTTCGCACGCCGACCAAGTTCTATAATTGTTCTGCCAATAAGGCGCTCAGAAAAAGCCTCAGGAAAAGGAAAGCGCAAATCTCTACGATTAAGTTTGACAGATACTATCTTTGCATCAGTTACAACGGACTCAAGTCCACGACGAACTGTCTCTACTTCAGGAAGCTCAGGCATTACTCTTCTTTAATAATTATACACTTTCCAATCGTATCACTGATAAATTGACTTCTTCCCCCCTCAAAAAACGAAGACTTCCTCTACATCTACTAAACAAATTCTTGATGAGTGGATTTTACTTGGATTCCTACTTATGTGAATCATTTAACTAAAGGCTTTATGGACAAACCCTGCCTTGAATATATAACACACACTCTAAAATACTTAACGTATCAATAAAGCTTACATCCCACCCCACCTCAAATGACCGTGTTTTATGGTAACAAAATTAAGCCCATTCACCCTTACGAAATACAGGAACTCTTACACCATCTTGGGTAATGCCATCTATGTCAATTTCACCAGAACCAATCATCCAGTCAATATGAATGACACTTTTATTCCCACCACGTGCTGCAATCTCTTCTGACGTCAATGATGCCCCATCTAAAAAGCATTTGGAATAACACTGCCCTAAAGCAATATGACATGCAGCATTTTCATCAAATAAGGTATTATAAAAAAGGAGGCCACTCTTAGAAATTGGTGAAGAATGGGGCACAAGGGCAACTTCGCCCAACCGGCTTGCACCCTCATCACTTTGCAAAACCTGCTGTAAAACTTCTTGGCCTGTTGATGCACGAGCCTCAACAATACGCCCGGCTTCAAAACGTACTTCAATATTATCAATCAGAGTTCCTTGATAGGAAAGGGGCTTTGTTGAGCGAACGAAACCTTCAACCTTATGAGCATGAGGAGTCGTGAAAACTTCTTCTGTCGGAATATTCGGATTGCAAATAACACCATTTTGAGCAACGGATGCACCACCATGCCATTCATGATCATCTGCCAAACCAACAGTTAAATCAGTCCCTGGCCCTGTAAAGTGTAAGGCAGAAAAACGCTGCTCATTAAGCCAAGATGACCGTTTCTTCAAATGTGCATTATGAACAGTCCACGCCTGCACCGGATCTTCTCCTGTAACACGTGAAGCAGAAAAAATTGCATCGGCTAATTTTTTAATCGCCTCATTAAGTGGTAAAGAAGAAAACATTGCCTCAGCCCATCCTGCTGTTGGATAAGCAACAATCGACCAATTCATAGCAAAATTTGATATTTGCTTGAGTGCCGGCTGGTAAGCTATTGAAGTGGCTTTATTTAAACGTGAAACCTTATCAAAATCCTGATTGGAAAGGAGCAAAGGATTATCACCAACAATCGCTAAACGCGCTGCCCCATTTTCAAAAGCCTTTGCCATTCCCTCATAAAGCCAAGAAGGGGCACAATCAAAACTAGCTGTATGGGCATTTTCAAACCGTGTAAGCGATAACATATCATCACTAAAAATTGGTGTAATGACACCAGCACCAACCTTATAAGCATGATATGCAATACGCCGAACAAAAGGTAACGCTGAAACTGGAGCAGTTAAAACAAGATCCTGCCCCTCTTGTAAATTCAACCCCACTTTCACTGTAATTTCTGCAAGACGATTAAGCATTTCAGGCAAAATTGTCTCATGAATATCAAAGTACATTACCAATACCCTTCTTTAAATAGAATGCGTTCTTTATGTCGTCATATTATAAATTGTTTTTCAGATCCTTTGAGTTCGCTTTCTCTACGTATATTTATGCGTATCATTATCGCTAAAATTCACTTAATTCATAAACCGCAATGGGTATATAATCCTTCTTTGGTCATGAAAAACTTACTAGTTCCTGTGTCGTTTTTCTAACATTGCAACAATTGCATTCAACTGATCTGATGAAGGTAAAACCATAATCGTTTTATTTTCCTCTTTCCTAGCTAGATGTTGAGGTGCATAGGCAGGGATAGGAACTTTATCAAGCTGTACCATAGCAAAAGGCGCAGGATGTGCCATCTTGGACTGTGCTACTTCTGTCGAAGGGGATGTACTTTTCTCTGCCTTTACGCCCCTACTCTCTAAGCCTTCATCTATAAAGCTTGGCGCATGACCAGAACGTTCTTGAGCAAAAGCATAAGCAACATCATAAGGGCGATTATTTGTAGGAACTTGAAGCTCTCCATCACGTGATCGTTTTTCATAAAAAGCATTTCCCCCTGCAACCTGAACATAATGCATGTTTTTATACGGAAAAGACAAACCAGCGGTATGAAAAAACTTAGCGTGTTTAACTTTCTTATCTCGTTCACCCCGTAAAACGGCATCAGCCGCCTCTCTTACACGAGCAACAGATGCTTTCTCCGTCATAGGACGCGTTAAAACACCAGGAGCAAATTGCCTATATTGACCAACAACACCACAAATCGTCTTAGGATAGGCGGTTGAATTAACACGATTCATAACAACCGTTCCAACGGCAATCATTCCTTCACGGCTTGTGCGATTTGATTCAAAATACATCGCTCGCATAAGACATTGACGCTCTGTCAATGGATATGTAACCGTTTTTGTCTTATTATTATTTATTTTTCCAGCATCTAAATGACTTGAAGCACAACCCACAACAACTAACGGCGCTACACAACAGGTAACAAAAACATTCCAACGATTTTTTTTCATCTTATGCAACACATTCCTATAATCTCTGAGATATTCAAGTCTTGAAATGAGCTTTAAATGTATCTCTCAATAAAGTACATAGCTAATTGTTACCACTCAGTAAAATTTTAATACAAGAGGTAATCAAAAAGTATCTATGCAAAATAAAAAATAAAAAACTCTTAATTTACAGATCGATATTGTTATTCTTCATGGTTCAATATAGGCTATAATAACCCACACGTTTCAATTACAATAAAGTAACACTATCCACTTCTTCTACATACGAAAAAATAATACAGATATCCCCTTTAATATAAAATTTTAACAAAATGATCTGAAAGGAAATTCCCCTAGAAAACTCCCCTCCTGCCACAATACGAGTGATGATATCATCCAATATACAAATATGTCAAACCAAGAGTTAACAATCTGCCATGCTTCTCTGAAAAAACTCTTTGTTGCTTCTTTGTGCTTTGCCATAAAATGGTTATCTTATTCTTCTTATAGCTGCACTGTAAGAAAATACTCATATATCTACAAACTTATTTTATACATATAAGAAAAATTTTAATCTATTTTCTTCTCACCTACCCCAACTTTATAAGTAAGGTCATCGCGAGGACGATCAGAGGACATATGGTAACCCGTTATGATATAATGCAGCATTTCAGCAATATTAGTAACATGATCACCAATTCGTTCAATATTCTTTAAACAAAACAGTAAGTGCGTACAAACCGTAATATTGCGCATATCTTCCATCATATACGTCAAAAGTTCACGAAAAAGAGAAGTATACAAAGCATCAATCTTCTCATCACGCTCACGCACCGCGTCAACACGCTCTAATAGGCGACTCGTATAAGCATTTAAGACTTCTTTTAATTGATTGAGTGCTAAAGCTGTAATTGTTTCAAGCCCATGATAAACAGAAGCAGATTGACGTATTTCTGAAAGTGCAACAGTCCTTTTAGCAATGTTTTTTGCCATATCCCCAATCCGTTCAAGATCAGAAGAAATACGAATGGCTCCAATAATTTCACGCAAATCGACAGCCATCGGTTGGCGTTTGCAAATAATAGCAACCGCTTTTTCATCAATGTCACGTTCTGCTTCATCTAAAAACACATCATCGGCAATCACTGTCGTTGCAAGTTGAAGATCACTACTCACAACCGATGCGACAGAACGTTCAATCATCCTTTCTGCATGGCTCCCCATTTCTGTAATCCTTACTCTTAAATATTTTAGTTCTGCATCATAAGAACGGACAGTATGTTTCATAGACATATCTTACACTCCTCAATTCACCTATCCAAAACGCCCCGTAATATAATCTTGCGTCCGTTGCTCTTTTGGTGAGGTAAAGATCATTTCAGTCGCACCAACTTCTACCAAATGCCCTAAATGAAACATAGCCGTATGTTGAGAAACACGTGCGGCCTGTTGCATGGAATGCGTTACGATAACAATTGTATAATTTTGCCGTAACGCATCGATAAGCTCTTCAATCCGTGCTGTCGCAATGGGATCAAGAGCTGAACAGGGCTCATCCATCAAAATAACTTCAGGACTAACCGCAATAGCACGTGCAATACACAAACGCTGTTGTTGTCCCCCTGATAAACTTGTTCCAAGATCATGAAGGCGGTCTTTTACTTCTTCAAACAAACCTGCCTGCCTCAAACTCTTTTCAACTACATCATGCAATTCAGAGCGTGTTTTAACTAAACCATGAATGCGTGGACCATACGCAACATTCTCAAATATAGATTTTGGAAAAGGGCTGGGCTTTTGAAAAACCATTCCAACACGAGCGCGCAATTCTACAACATCAATCCGTGTGTCATAAATATTCTCCCCATCTAAGGTAATAAGACCAGTTGTTTTAGCGCCTTCAATCGTATCATTCATACGGTTAAAACAACGCAAAAAAGTTGACTTTCCGCATCCTGATGGACCAATCAAAGCAGTTACTTGATGTTCAGGAATATCAAGTGTAATACCGTGGAGTGCTTCTTTATCTCCGTAAGAAACCTTCACATCCTGACCGCGCATTTTAATCTTCATTACAAAAATTCACCTTACAAAAATCTTATCAAAGCTGTTGTTTTATTAAAATTACTGGCGGCGTTCAAATCGTCGACGTAAAAAAACCGCAGAAATATTCATGATCGCAAGAAAAATCATCAATACAATAATAGCACCTGATGTCTTTTCAACAAAAGCACGCTCTGCTTCACCCGCCCACATAAAAATTTGAACAGGCAAAGCCGTTGCTGGATCCATGGGGGTCGTAGGAATATTAACAACAAAAGCAACCATTCCAATCAAAAGCAAAGGAGCTGTTTCACCCAAAGCCTGAGCGACTCCAATAATTGTGCCTGTTAAAATGCCAGGCGCAGCTAAAGGAACAACATGATGAAAAATCATTTGTGTTTTTGATGCTCCCAACCCCAAAGCTGCAGAACGAATAGAGAGAGGAACAGCACGCAGAGCAGAACGTGTTGCAATAATGATCGTGGGAAGAGTCATGAGCGCTAAAACAAGACCACCAACAAAAGAGGCTGAACGTGGTAATCCTAAAAAATTAACAAAAAAAGAGAGTCCTAAAAGACCAAACACAATTGAAGGAACAGCTGCAAGATTATTGATATTAACCTCTATAAAATCTGTAAATTTATTTTTGCGTGCATATTCTTCTAAATAAAGAGCCGTTGCTATGCCTATCGGAAGGGAAACTAATAAAACGATGCCTATCATATAAAGAGAACCAATGATCGCAACACCTAATCCCGCAGTCTCAGGACGACTTGAAGCGCCAAATGTAAAAAAACCAATATTAAATGTTTTATAAAGCGTACCATCATGCGCTAAACGCTTTATCCATTCTATCTGTCGATTAGAAACTTTACGGTTTTTTTCTGCTACACGCAGATCAATCTGTCCCTTATAAGCAGAATCAATATCCGCAGATGCCAAAACTTTAACTTTTTGCATTGTGCCAATCAGTTTTGGATTTTTTGTCACCATTTCACGCAGTTGAACACGGACACCATTTGAAAACATACGGTTAACGTCCAAAAGAGAGGCTCGATCATTTTGATTGATATTAAGTTTCTTCGCTAAAGCATTGCGTACAAGAAGTGGATAATTCGCCGTCATGAGCACTTGTGGTTTTGTTTTACGTTGACCACTTGGATCAATGATCTTTTCATCCAAATAAATCGATAATGTCATTTCACTTTGAAAAAAAGCTGTATAACCCTGACTAATGATAGACCATAAAAGCGTAAATAAAAAAAATAAACCAATAAAAATGGCAATCAAACCATAGGCACGAAAACGACGTTCAGCCCAATACCGACGCTTGAGACTAATATTGCGACGAGGAAAAAAATCTTCATTCATTCATATTGTTCCCGATATTTACGCACAATATAAAGAGCTAGAATATTCATCAAAAGTGTCATAACAAAGAGCGTCATCCCTAAGGCAAAAGCCACCAGAGTTTGTGGAGAATTAAACTCAAAATCACCGGTCAATTGATTAACAATCTTAACAGTCATCGTAGTCATTGCTTCGAAAGGATTGAGTGTTAAATTTGCTGCAACACCTGCCGCCAAAACCACAATCATTGTTTCTCCAATTGCACGCGATGCCGTCAACAAAATAGCCCCCATAATCCCTGGAAGCGCTGCTGGTATAACAACTTTTTTAATTGTTTCAGATTGCGTTGCGCCTAAACCATAAGAACCTTCACGTAAAATGCGTGGAACAGCCGTAATAACATCATCCGATAAAGAGGAAACAAAAGGTATCAACATAATTCCCATCACAACTCCAGCAGTCAAAACACTTTGTGCCATAATAAAACTAACCCCGTCTGAGAGAGAAGCAGAGAGATCTCGTAAAAATGGTCCCACAACCTTCAAAGCAAAAAAGCCATAAACAATCGTTGGAATGCCAGCAAGAACTTCTAACAATGGCTTCACAATTGCTCGCAATCGCGAAGAAGCATACTCCGCCATATAAAGAGCTGAAAATAGTCCTATAGGTACAGCAAAAAGCATGGCAACAAATGCAATATAAAACGTACCAGCAAGAAGCGGTATTAAACCAAATTGTCCTACTTCATCGCTGGAACCGCTCGCGGAAAAACGCGGATCCCAAACTGTTCCTAAAAAGAAATTTGAAAAGGATACAGACTGAAAAAAGCTTACTGTCTGAAAAAGCATAGAAAGCGCAATGGCTATTGTTGTCAAGACTGCAACAATAGATGCACAAATCAATCCAATAATAATAAAAGATTCAACCTTATTACGGGCACGTTGATGAGGCGCAATTTGCATCATTCCACAGATAAAACCAAAGGACGCAATAGCAAAAAGAAAAACATAACCTATAAACTTAAGCTTTTCAGAAGAGAATACCCACGACTGTGCTATTTTGAACACATCATCCGATGCTTCATCGGATAAAATCAATCCCTTCGCGAGTAATTGTGCCTGCACTTCCTTATAGGAAGCGGTAGAAAGATTCCCCTCAAAGCGATGAATCTTTTTGACGAGACTTCGAAGTGTCTCCCAAAGTAGATCGTGATTTACAGGCTCTGTTACATGCGCACTATACGCCCCCAGCTCTCGAGAGGCATTATACTCTAAATAAATTGTACTCCCAGCATCCCAAACAATTAAAAAAATAAAAGCTGGAATAACCGTAATCAAAAATGTCCACCAGCCATAATAATACGCACGAGAATGCATTTTATGTTGTCTGTATTCAAGAATGCGTGCTCGCATATAAGAAATACAAAAGCCACAAAATCCAAAAATCAATAATAGCAAAACAATGAAGGAAATGCGCATTTTATCTTTCAGTTTTTATAAAAAAATAGCACCCAAATTTCCTATCTCAGAAATCCAACAAATTTTCCCTGCAAATTATTTCAATGTCATTACTCGACCAGCAGAAAAATCAGAACGCTGTGCTTGACGTTCCTTTTCAGGAGAAACAATCAAACCATATTCAGCCAAAGGACCCTCTGGACCAATCATTTGATCAGAAAGAAAAAAATCAACATACTCTCGCAAACCTGAAATAATACCTAAATGTGCTTTCTTAATATAGAAAAAAAGCGGACGAGAAACTGGATATTGTCCACTAGAAATCGTCTCAACTGTTGGCGCAAAACCGTTAATATCGGCAACCTTTAGCCTATCAGCATTATTTTGATAAAAAGACAAACCAAAAATACCAACCCCTGTTTTATTAGAAATTAGACGCGCAAATGTTTCAGAATAATCACCATCAATATCAACCGCTTTTCCATCCTTACGTACCGCAATACAAGCAGTGTGTATCTCCTTATCATCCATTCCTAAAGACTTCATCACCTCAACTGCCCCACTCTCTTTACACCCCTCAGTAAGTAATTTTTCCTCAAAAACTTCACGTGTCCCATGCTTCTCTCCAGGAATATACGCTGCTATCGTCCAATCAGGAAGAGCACTATTGACTGCACTCCATTTCAAAACATTATTCGGTTGCAACTTTCCGTCTATAATAATTCGAGCAGCAAGGGCTTTATAAACATCTACTGGCTGTAATTTCCAATCAGGTCCCTTAATATCAGTTGCAAAAACAATGCCATCATACCCAATACGTATTTCCTCAACATCTTTTACACCAGCATCAAAACAAGACTGTAATTCACTCGGTTTCATTGCTCGCGAAGCATTAACAATATCAACAGTGTTCTCCCCAATACCACGGCAGAATTCCTTAATACCAGCTCCTGTTCCTCCCGATTCGATAACAGGAACCTTAAAATGGGGATAAATTTCTCCAAATGTTTCAGCAACAATCTTTTGATAAGGTAAAACTGTAGATGAACCAGTAATCTGTATTTGATCGCGCGCATTGCCTCCATTTGCTGACAGCAGTAGCGCAAAAATCAATCCCACTCCAATTGATAATACTTTGTTCATCTATAAACTCCCTAAAAATTGAAAACAAAGCCTCTTAATTTATATTATACGGTCATTCTAGTTCACATTTGCAACATAACAAATATAAAAAACAACATGGATCATTTTTTTAAAACCATGTTTTTGTCCTCTGTCAAATAAATTTGTTTGAACGCTTGAACTCAATAACATCCCAAAACAAATGAGCAACATCCGTACCGCAGAAGCGTTTAATTTCACGAATTCCCGTAGGAGACGTCACATTAATTTCTGTTATATAATCTCCAATCACATCAATCCCCACAAAAAGAAGACCGCGTTCCTTTAAGGCTGGACCAATGCGTTCACAAATTTCATAATCACGTTTTGTTAACTCCACATTTTCCGCGCGACCTCCAACATGCATATTAGAGCGCACATCTGTTTCTGTCGGAATTCGATTAATAGCTCCAACAGGTGTACCATCAAGCAAAATAATCCTTTTATCTCCTTTTCGTACTGCCTCTAAATAGCGCTGAACAATAAAAGGTTCGTGATAAATTTCTGCAAACATTTCTAACAATGATGCTAAATTGCGATCATCTTGTCTTAAATAAAAAATACCAGCGCCCCCATTCCCATAAAGTGGTTTAACAATAATATCGCCAAATGTCTCTCTAAAAGCTGTTATTTCTTCAATATCTTTGGTAATTAATGTTTCTGGCATCAGATCAGAAAATTCAGTAACAAAAATTTTTTCTGGACTGTTGCGTACCCATGCAGGATCATTCACAACGAGTGTTTTAGGATGAATACGCTCTAACAAATGAGTTGTTGTGATATAATTGAGATTAAAAGGTGGATCTTGGCGTAAAAGAACCACATCCATATCTGTTAATTCCGTACGAACAGGCTTTTCTAATCGATAGTGGCTTCCCTCTTTATCATGTACAATCAATGGCTCTAGTCGTGCAATCACACAACCATCGTATAGAGATAAACGATCTGGTGTATAATGGAAGAGAGAGTGTCCACGTTCTTGGGCTGCTAAAGCGAGTGCAAATGTCGTATCTCCTTGAATCCGAACTGTTGAAATATGATCCATCTGAATGGCAATTTTCATAAATAAATCCTCTCTATCCTAAAAGCAGACTGGTCTATGCATCATAAACTTAGTAAACAATAAAAGAACTATGACAAGAGAAAATTTATGACACAAGAAACAGATATAAAATTAAACAACAAAGAAATCGAACGCTATGCACGCCACATCATTTTGCCTGAGATTGGTGGTGCAGGGCAACAAAAGCTAAAAACAGCACGTGTTCTTGTTGTAGGCGCGGGTGGTCTTGGTGCTCCTGTCTTAACCTATTTGGCTGCCGTAGGTGTTGGAACCCTTGGAATTGTCGATAACGACATCGTTTCACTTTCCAATTTACAACGCCAAGTTATTCATAAAACAAATGCAATCAACAAAAGCAAAACAGACAGTGCTGAAACCACTATAAAAGCAATAAATCCCCATGTTGTAGTTGAAAAACACACCCTACGCTTAGATAAAAGTAATGTGGATAAACTGCTCAATGCTTACCACATCATTGTTGATGGAAGTGATAATTTTACCACACGCTATCTTCTCGCTGATCACGCTGCCCAATGCAAAAAACCTCTAATAAGCGGTGCTGTAGAACGTTTTAATGGCTCATTAACGGTCCTTATGCCGTATAAAGACAATAATCCTCACTATCGCGATTTATTTCCCACCCCTCCAGCTCACGGGACCATCCCAACATGCGCTGAAACTGGAATCATCGGTGTTTTACCTGGCGTTATTGGGACCCTACAAGCAATGGAAGTTATTAAAATGATCACAAACATCGGAGAGCCATTAGTAGGAAAGATTCTTCTCTATAATGGATTATTAGCGCAATTTAATATTATTACTTATAAACGCTCAAATTATAAAGAAAATACCATAGTTATTAAGAAGCTTGGAGAATCATGATTATGTCCTCTCTTCCACTAATTTTTAGCACTCTCGCAATATGTATTGAAATACTAATTAATTTTATCGCAAGTCATCGAAACATTGTAACCAATGAAACCTATTAAATTTATCACAAATATGGCAAACCTTTTGTGAAAAAATAATTCTCTATAATGGATTATCAGCATAATTTCATGTCATCGTCTATAAATGGACAGAGACTCGTGGGAACGCAGCTGCTATCAGTATTCTTGTGTAAAAAATTTTCGACGTAGATAAAAATACAATCAGCAGAACTCTATTCAACTATTTTACTATTCACACATAAAAATTGTTTCACATGAAAGTGCTTACTTCAAACCATAACCTATAAATAAATAATTTAAGTCATATTTTAGTGATCGATACTATAAAAGGTCAATGATCTGTCCGTACATCTCTAACCTCAAGAGAAAACGTCTATTCATCGAGCATCATAAAATGCAGCTTAGGAATTATTGCACGTATAAGAACAATCAATTGTCTCTGTTCATAAGAAAAATACATGGGACTTGATGTAAAAGTACATAGGGATTGATGTGTATAGAAGGATTGAGATAAACCTCATGGAGAGCTTTAATTACATAATTATTGCATTCAGAAGCAGAAAGCTGCGGCTCATGAATTGATAATCCTTCAGCAATAATTTCACAGACAAGTATATGTAGAAAAAGTGAAGCACACAAATCTTGAAAACCAATCCACAGACGACAGTGTAAAGAGTGCATTTTTATAAAAGATCTCTTTAAAATAAGCGAGTAAATATGCAATGTTAAATGTGTTCTGTTTTGCGTGAGGGGCGTTCCCCCTAACAAAACATCAATAAGAGCTCTTTTTATAAAACTGTGAAACTAAAATTACAAAAAAATCAGACTTCTTTCTAAAATTAACATCTATGGTATAAGTTAATTTGGCTCATTCGCTTTATTATTATCCATTGGTAAAGGAACAGGATGATCGGATAAACTGCGTAAATAAAGCAAAAGATCGGCACGATCTTGGTCATTTTTAATTCCACGAAAAGACATAATGGTCCCAGGAAAAGCTTCACGTGGAGAATGTAAATAACGATCTAACGTTACAAAATCCCATTTTTGATCAGAATGAGCACGTAATGCCCGTGAATAAGCAAAACCTGCTGCTGATGCCAAAGGGCGGTTAACAATCTCCCAGAGAACTGGACCAACACGCCCTGCTTCATTGCGTCCAGATGTGTGGCATATGGCACATTGGCGAAAAACTTTACGGCCATTTTCAAAATTGCCTTGTTGAAGGCGGCTATTTAGTGATAGGGAAACATCAGGTGCTTTTTGTTTTTCTTGAAATATATCATTCTTGGCAACTGTATGATGATATTGGACTGATGTAGGATGATCGTAAATTATATTGCTGAGTGTGGAAATCCCCACAACAGCGACCAGCACACACAAAAAAGCACAAATAAAATAAATAAATCTCCGGCGATTCATAAAAACTCAAATGTTCACGGTTTCATTACCATTTTTAGTCTAAGCTTTTTCTTTATAACACACAACATCATAAATGCATCACAGATGACATTGGGAATCTTACAATGGCTCTTGAACCAATTATTCTTATTCCTGCCCGTATGGGCTCAACCCGTCTTCCTCAAAAAGCTCTCGCTGAAATTGGCGGAAAACCGATGATTGTTCATGTCGTAGAACAAGCCAAAAAAGCTGGAATAGGACGTACAATCGTTGCAACAGATCATAATGATATCGCTAAAGCTGTTGCAGATTATGGGCATGAATATATCATAACACGAGGTGATCATAAGTCTGGATCTGATCGTATTTATGAAGCTTTAGTGCGTATTGATCCTGAACAACGCTACAACGCCATTTTAAATATACAAGGTGACTTACCAACAATCATGCCTCGTGAAATCATTCGTGCGCTACGCCCTTTAGAAAATAGCTTTACTGATATTGCAACCTTGGGTGCCAAAATCATTGAAGAAAATGAAACAAGAGATCCCAATGTTGTCAAAATCATTGGTACACCGCTTTCTCAAAATCGCCTTCGTGCTCTTTATTTTACGCGCGCCAAAGCACCTTATGGAGAGGGTCCTCTTTATCACCATATTGGAATATACGCCTATAGGCGCGAAGCACTTGAGAAATTTGTATCATTCAAACCCTCACCACTTGAGAAACGTGAAAAACTTGAACAATTACGTGCATTAGAAAACAATATGCGTATCGATGTGGAAATAGTCGATACAATTCCCTTAGGTGTAGACACACAACATGATCTCGATAGAGTTTGTGAGATTTTAGCATGAAAATACTTAAAAAAAACAATAAAATTTCTTTCCAAGGAGAATACGGCGCTAATTCCCATATTGCTTGCTCCAATATGTTCCCCAATATGGATGCTGTTCCCTCTGCTACTTTCGAAGACGCCCTTAATTTAGTGGAAAGCGGGAAAGCTGATCTTGCTATGATCCCTATTGAAAATACCCTTGCGGGACGCGTTGCAGACATTCATCATCTTTTACCACAGTCATCTCTTTATATTATTGATGAATATTTTTTACCTATCCATTTTCAACTCATGGTTTTGCCCGGCGTTACACATGACGAAATTAAAACCGTCCACAGCCATACGCATGCCCTTGCACAATGCCGAAAAATCATACGAAACAACGGTTGGAAACCTGTTGTTTCTGCTGACACCGCTGGAGCTGCAAAATTTATTAAAAAAAATGCTAAACGTTCACAGGCTGCCTTAGCACCTTTAATCGCAGCAGAACTCTATGGACTTGATATTCTTGAAAGAGATGTTGAAGATAACCCTCATAATATTACCCGTTTTGTCATCCTTTCACGCTCCAAACGACATGTCCCCAAACCTCAAAATGGCGAAAAAATCATCACCAGTCTTCTTTTTCGAGTGCGCAATGTCCCCGCTGCTCTCTATAAAGCTATGGGAGGATTTGCAACGAATGGTATCAATATGACAAAATTAGAAAGCTATCAAATTGGTGAAAATTTCAATGCAACACAGTTCTTTGTTGATATTGAAGGACATCCTGAAGACCCGATGATGAAACTTGCCTTAGAAGAATTATCTTTCTTTTCTGCAGAACTGCGTATTATCGGTACTTATCCAGCACAAAACGATCGAACATCGTATATATAAAAGCAATTAAGCTGCTATCATTTTTTGTTGATATCAAAAAGCATCGTAAAAATTTCATAATGCAACGTATCTTGAAAGAGCTCGTTTTTTTCTACTCAACACCCTTCATAAAAACTGAAGAAGAAAAAACGGCTCATAAAAGAATATATAAATTATTTCCATAATATTTTTTCACAAATTATATCATGATAAAAAGCACTTCAACTTGTATAAAAACCAGTGTAAAAAAACACAGTAACCAAAAATAAAAACGCTTGTACCATCTATTTCCCTTTATATATTCAAAGAGAGCTTCTTGAGAAAAGTCATTTCCTCTGACAATATTCCAATAAAGATAACGAACTTCTAAATTAGCTCTCAAAACAATTCAAATTATTATACATGATAGAGCATTCAAATTTCTTAGACTGATATCAGTCTGAACATGGTTTAAAGCTAGAAAATGCAACTCAACCCTGATTTTAGCGTTAAGTTTGAGCTTTTATCTTTATAAAAATTGATTTATGATTCACCTCACTTTAGAAAAAGGAGAGGATAATGAAAAAAATCTTCATGCAAGTATTATTAGCCGCAAATATTCTTGCCTACTCTAGTGTTGCATTTGCTGGCTTTGGTGAGAAAAAATGGAATTTTGGGCTGGATGAAAGTGTTGTGATCATCCCATCCGATACAATCCATCAAGGAGCTGAATACTCTTGTAGTATCTTTAAACCGAAGAAAGTATCCTTTACTTTATCGTACTCTACCCCTTCTGATTTAAACAAATTGAGAATTGCTGTTGATGATGAAAAGAAAATAACCCATGATAAAGAAAAGAAGATCTTTATCCTAAAAAATATAAAATCTCTTCATATAAGTTTTCCTTCGTCAGGACATTATATTTTTAAAAATATTACGAAGAAAAAAGTTGTTGGAACAAATTGTGACACAGGAGATTATGATTAACAATATTTCTATAACATCTAAATTTGAGTAGAGTTATTCTTTTTTCAGGTATTTTTTTCAAAATAGGGCATAATGAGCCATTAAAACTAATCGCTGAAAAGGTTATTTTTATCCTAATATGGCAAACCTTAAGCTGCTTATAAGGTTAGATATTAAAGAACTTTTTCGAAAACTAAAAGACTAAACTTAAATTGTTCTGTATTTTCTACTATCAGAGCTATTTTTTTAATAAGAATATGACTTCTATCTTCGCAACTGCTTTATTTTAAGTACTATAAAGCACATCGTACCCAAATCACTTAGATAAACAGAAAAGTAAAATTTGCTCTACAGATGCATTCCTCGCTGCATTTTAAATCATACTCATTCAGCTTTTGTAAAAATTCATCTCGCTTTTCCCTCCTTATTAAAGGATATAATTATTTGAAACTATAAAATATCGCTTATATCGAATAAGAACCATTTTTATGCTTATAAAACCAGTATCCCCTTATTTCTATAGCGTTGAATGTTGCATCTTCTCTTGTATAAGTACAGCCCCTTAAAAATATATGAAATCTTTTCTCAAATAATGAAACTTCATATATTGATCCATTTTGTGATAAACATCAATGTTTTTTAATTAAAAGAACAAGCACGCAAAAAAAGAGCGATAACATCTACTCAGTATTTATATATTTATATTATGTTAAAAGAAAAAACATTACATATTTTATATTCTCATTCACTATAGAAATGAGGTGGTACTCTTATAAGATACTGGCTTATCATTATAAGACTTTGATTTTCTTACACTGAATTACAACCACAAATAAAGTAAGATCCTCCCATCTTAAATCTCATATTGAATCAATTAAAATCGTTTCCTTGAAAGTTACAAATGGGAGTGATGTGTGAGTAAAAACGATTAAAAAAGGAATAAAAATGCTTCTTATAAAGCCTCTCAAGTGCAAGGGATCGCAACATTGGGAGTTGTTAAGTAGTATGAGGGCTAAAATTTATACTTTGTATTAAGCATAAAGAGGGTAGCGCAACAATAGATTTATAACTCAAGGGAAGCATGTATACTATTTATGAGTGGAGTTTGAAATATAGTTAAGAGTATTGAGCAATCGCTCTTTCAAAAGCCTGTGAATGTATAACATTAAATGTATTCTGTTTGGGATGTTCTGTTTTGTATAGAGGAGCAACACCATTAAAGCAATATTTTATAATTCTTTAAATAGCACTCTTCCCCCTGACTTTCGAATGTTAGCCAATCACATGATCTATCTGCTTTATTTGCTTCTTTGACTGTTGTAAATTTTTGATGATTCAATTTCGTAGTTTTAGAACAGATGTATCTATCCTAAAACTCTTACATGTTTCAGCGAATGAGATAATTATACATTCAGACTATCTTAAGCGAAAAAATATTTTCATACCAAATAAATATGCAGAGCTACTGCTATAAAAACTGGTAAATCCACAATCTCTTTGTTGTTTATATATCAATAAATTAAATGCAAAGGAAAATTCTTCGTCTTTCTTAGGATATTTTTCGTTTCTGAGCTTGATTTTTCATTCCAAATCGACAATATGGACTTGGGAGGTTGGTGGTGGACGAACTACTCGCCAACTGGGTCAGGTCTGGAAAGAAGCAGCCCCAACGAGTTCTGGTACGGGTCATCGTTCCAACCTCCTATTTTGCTGAAGAAATTATTTTTTATGCTGTCTTTTAGCGAGGTATTTTTAATCTTCAAAGCGGCATTTGTATGCAGCAAATAAAGGGGTTTTGTTATTTTTAAACAAATTGTCCCATAAATAATTTGATTAAGAAAAAATCCTTTTATATGAGACTACAGTATTGATCTATGCTTTTGTATTATCAAAATGTACGCATAAAGAACTTCGAAGTTGGAAATACTCATGGAAAATTTACCGGTAGAAACAGCCTATCGTGTTCTTGCTCGTAAATATCGACCCCAAAACTTCTCTGACCTCATTGGTCAGGAAGCTATGGTGCGTACTCTCACCAACGCCTTTGAAAAAGGTCGTATTGCACAAGCGTGGATGTTAACAGGGATTCGTGGCGTAGGTAAAACCACAACAGCACGTATTTTGGCACGTGCACTTAATTATAAAACAAAAGATATTGACCAACCAACAACTGTATTGGACTCTCTTGGTGAACATTGCACACAAATTATCGAAGGACGCCATATTGATGTTATAGAAATGGATGCCGCTTCTCATACGGGCATTGATGATATTCGTGAAATTATTGAACAAATACGCTATCGTCCTGTTTCTGCACGCTATAAGGTTTATATTATCGATGAAGTACATATGCTCTCAACACAAGCCTTTAATGGTTTATTGAAAACTCTTGAAGAACCACCTTCCCATGTGAAATTTATTTTTGCCACAACAGAAATTCGCAAAGTTCCTATTACAATTCTTTCGCGTTGCCAACGTTTTGATTTACGACGTATTGACTCAAAAGCTTTGAGTGCACATTTGCGTCAAATTGCGAAATATGAAAAGGTAGAAGTAGAAGATCAAGCACTCTCTATGATTGCCCGTGCTGCAGAAGGATCTGCACGTGATGCATTATCCATTTTTGATCAAGCAATCGCCCATAGCAATGGCAATGTTAATGCTATTGCGGTGCGTACAATGTTAGGATTAGCGGATCAAGCACGTATTATTGATCTTTTTGAATTTATCATGAAGGGCGATGTTGTCAATGCGTTACATGAATTACGCAGTCAATATGAAGCAGGTGCTGATCCTCTTACTATATTGACAGAACTAGCCGATTTTAATCATCTGGTCACACGTTTACGTTTTACACCAGAAATAGTGGAAGATTTCTCTCTGACTGAAGAACAACGTTTAAGAAGTTTAGACTTTTCAAAAAAACTTTCCGTTCCTATTTTATCCCGAAACTGGCAAATGTTACTCAAAGGTTTACAGGAAGTTAATCAAACTGCACGTCCTCTTCAAGCCGCTGAAATGCTTTTAATTCGTCTTGCTCACATGGCTGACTTACCAACTCTTGATGAGGCTTTAAAAAAGCTTACGCAAGAAAAAACGCCTCTCACACTGGTTAAAAACTCTTCTCATCAAGAATCTACAAATGCAAATAATATAACAAAAGAAACAATGATCGGAGCCCATGCTTCCTCGAGCGTTTCAAATACATTACCCGATCAATCAGATTTAAAAACATCTTTGAAAAACCAATTAGATCATTCCTTACAACCAGAAAATTTAGTTGAAAATCAAAACCATGACAAAATCAACGCCCAAGAAGTAACAGAAATTCCAGAAACTTCTCAATCTACTGATCTTTCTGAAAAGATTGCAAATTCATCGCATTCTGTCACGCAAAAAACAGAAAAGATTACTGAACCTAAAACTCTCGTGATTAATTCTTTGCACGATATTGTTCAATTAGCCGAACAGCACAATGACGTTCCTTTCAAACTCCTTGTTAAAGAATTTGTTCATCCTGTTTCTTTTGAAGCTGGGCATATTACCTTAAGACTTTCTGAAAATACCCCACAATTTCTTGCTCATGATATAGAAAAAAAGATATCTCAATGGACTGAAAAACGCTGGACAATAACTTTTGTTAATGAAGGAGGTGGCCCAACCTTACAGGAGGAAAGTATAGCGATTCAAAAGACTCTTTTTTCCAATGCAGAAACAGATCCTGATATCGCGAAAATCCTCAATCATTTCCCAGAAGCAAAAATTGTCGATATTCGACTCAATAAAGAAGAAAATGATCTTGATTTACTCCCCAATACCTTTAAAAATGCTGATATTTTTAAAAATAAAAATGATATCAATGATGAATAAGGATACCTATTCCTATGCGTGAAATGATGAGCATGATGAAAAAAGCCAAAGAAATGCAAGAAAAAATGCAGAAGATTCAGGAGGAAATAGCTAATCTGCAAGCTGTGGGCACTGCAGGGGGTGGTCTCGTCAATATCACTTTAAATGGCAAAAATATTATAACAGCAATTCAAATTGATCCTTCATTACTCAAACCTGAGGAAGCTGAAATTCTTGAAGATCTTATTATGGCAGCTTATAATGAAGCAAGAACAAAAATCGAAATCGCAATAGAAGAAAAAACCAAAAGTATGACGGCAGGGCTACCACTCCCATCAGGTTTCAAGCTTCCATTTTAATGAAACGGATTTTTTCCGTGGGACAAAAATATGTCTAAATACATTGCAGGACCTGAGATTGAACGTCTCATTCAGATTTTATCACGGTTACCAGGTCTTGGTCCACGTTCAGCGCGTCGTGCTGCACTTCATCTTATCAAAAAAAAAGAGACATTGCTGGAGCCTTTAGGAGCAGCTATACAAGCAGCTATAGAAAAAGTCGGCATTTGTTCTGTTTGTGGAAATGTCGATACCATTGATCCTTGTTCAATTTGTACAGATTTGCGCCGCGATGATACAACAATCATCGTTGTTGAGGATATTGCTGATCTGTGGGCTCTTGAACGCGCAAAAACTTTAGCCGCACGTTACCATGTGTTGGGTGGACGACTCTCCCCCTTAGATGGAATAGGTCCTGACGAACTCAACATTGCCACCTTAATACAGCGTGTTGTACAAAACCCTACTATTACGGAGATTATTCTTGCTGTCAATGCGACTGTCGAAGGTCAAACAACTGCTCACTATATCACCGATCAGCTTTCCAATTTTCCAGTTAAAATTACGCGACTTGCTCATGGTGTCCCTGTAGGAGGCGAGCTTGATTATCTTGATGACGGAACTTTAGCAGCAGCTGTACAAGCAAGAACAAATCTTTAAAAATTTCTTTCTCTTACCTGTTATCTCGTTTTATTTACTATTATTTCTTTGTATGGGGAAAATATTCAAGTGATAAAGAAAAAACTCTCACTTTTAAACGACTTTGGTCCTGGTATTCTAGTATGTTTACTCATATCAGCCTTAGCTTATGGCTTAGAAGTCTTAGAAAAACAGCTTTTGGGACAAGCTTGGCTTGAAAGCCTTGTTTTGGCAATTCTTTTAGGATCGATTATCCGTAGTTGTTTTCCTTTGCCAACATATTTTCAAAAAGGTATCACCTTTTCTGCAAAAACACTTCTCGAAATTGCTATCGTTCTTCTAGGAGCAAGCATTAGCATTAACGCAGTCCTTTCAGCTGGTTGGAATTTGCTTGCTAGTATCATTTTCGTGATATTCGTAACGATTATCCTGAGCTTTGCCATCGGCCGACTTTTCGGGCTTTCTACACATTTAGCAATGCTGGTCGCTTGTGGGAATGCTATTTGTGGCAATTCAGCTATTGTCGCCGTTGCACCTGTCATAAAAGCAAAACATGACGATGTAGCCGCGTCAATTGCCTTCACTGCTCTTTTAGGAATTCTTATTATTTTATTTCTACCCTTTTTACATCCATCTCTGAATTTGTCATTTAGCCAATATGGTGTGCTTGCTGGCATGGTTGTGTATGCTGTACCACAGGTTTTAGCAGCAACAGCACCTATCTCTTTTCTGAGTGTTCAAATTGCAACAATTGTCAAATTAGTACGGGTTCTCATGTTAGGCCCTGTTATTTTTACTCTATCAATCATTTATCGCCGATCAGCACAAACACGCTTGCGTTTACATACCCTCGTCCCATGGTTTATCATTGGCTTTATTATCATGATGCTTGTTCGCTCAAGTGGTCTTATCCCTGAAAAGGCTATCAATCCCATCAAATTTATTGCCCAGTTGTTTACTGTTATCTCAATGGCTGCACTAGGATTAGGTGTTGATATCCGATCACTAAAAAAAGCAGGATGGCGCGTCATTTTGGCTTCAACCTGCTCCATAATTATTCTCGGTATTTGTAGCCTTATCATGATACAATTGAATGATTTAAATCATATAACATTTTAAATGTGCATTGATTATTATTTTTTCAACGTAGTATGCAATCAACCCAAAGTCCTCATTATTATTAAAATCAGTTCTTTCATAAACCAGAAAAAGTTCTAAAATACTGCTCATTATTCTATACAAAAAATTGAAAGAGCTGATATTTAAGTGAAAACTGTCAAATGTGCTTTTCAGTCCATAATGATTTGCAACAGGGTAGTATCAAAATACGTAACTCATGCAAAATAATGCCATTTCTTTCATCTGCTCTCATTACGCTAAGGTTTTTATACAAAGACTGATAAAATATATTCTTATTTGGAAAAAATGTGGGGTCATAACTTTTCCTCTTTTAAATTACTTTTACTTACTATGTAATACAAGTGGCATCAAAGTACTATTTGATAGCTTACAAGTTGTGACAACCCTTACATTTAAACGATTCGTGAAAGGAGTTTTGATTCATACGCTAACTCCGCTTGTAATATACAAGCTAATAACTTTAATTGTTTCACCATAAGTAGACTTAAAATAAGAGAATCTTACAATACTCAAGGTACTCATTCAAAAAGTGATAAAAATAAGGATTAAATCAACATCTCGTTCTATCCCATAAAAAGATATTGTTGCTTATTGGCACTAGTAACTTTCTTACAAATGAAATATACGATAATGAAAAGATTAAAAATACAGCAGGACTTTTATTTATCGTTTTATTCAACTAAAATATTTTTATGCTTATCCTTGCTATAGATACTGCTTCAATTTATTGTGCTGTTGCGCTTATTCGTCATAAATCTGTTATTGCGCGTATCAATGAACGCATGAACAAAGGACATGCCGAAAAAATTATTGGGCAGATTACACAAATAATGAAACAAGCCAATATGACGCTTGATCAAGTTGAGCGTATTGCTGTCAATATTGGACCTGGATCATTTACTGGTGTACGTGTCGGTGTTGCAACAGCGCGCGCTTTGGCATTAGCACTTGAAATACCAGCTGTTGGAGTGAGTGCTCTTGAAGCGTTAGCAGCACAAGTCATAAACAGTAAAAGTACAGTATCGGCAATTACTGTTGTCATTGAAGCAGGGAGAGGGATGTTCTACCATCAAAATTTTCATAATGATCTCACACCTTTGGGAGCGCCGAGATTAAAAACAATTGAAAATATCCTCGAAGATTTGCCAAAAAAAACCCGACTGACTGGCCCAGCTGCTGATGTCGTTGTGGAGCATGTTAAAAACCATAAAATACACGAAAAAATTGTCCTAGAAAAAATTCCCTGCGAAGCGGCCGATATTGTAAACTATGCTTATCTTGCTGCAAACAAACAATCAAAAAATTCACCTCGCCCACTCTATCTACGCAGCGCTGATGCAAAACAACAAACCAATTTTGCTTTACCACAAAAAAAATAATGCCCAAATTTTCATTGACAAAAAAGAATTTTGGAATTGCTCCGCTACAAGTTAATGATAGTGCTTCTCTTCATCAAATTCATCAGCATTGTTTTACCCCTTCTTGGGAAAAACAAGCTTTTGATAATTTCTTAACAGATCACTCTATCTTCGGATACAAAGCTTTTCTCATTGATCACTCTGATCAAATTTTAGGCTTTTGCCTATGCCGTCTCATCCTTGATGAAGCAGAAATCATCACAATTGCTGTTCACCCTCATTATCGTCAAAAAGGAATTGGTACCTTTCTTATTGAAAGCACAGTTCACTATCTTCACGACAAGGGCGCCATAAAATTATTCTTGGAAGTAGAAGCCACAAATCTTTCTGCTTTGAACCTTTATCAACGCTTTGAATTTCAAAAAATTTCTGAACGTCTTGCCTACTACGCGTCAAAAAATGGTCGTGGTGATGCAATTATCATGCAAAAAACTTTTAAGCAAATAGATTGAGATTTGTGTAAAAAACATTTACACATGCGCTATGAATAAAGTAAATCCTAAAAATACGCCTCCTGTTGCTCCTAAAAAGGTTTTTATCAAAACCTATGGATGTCAAATGAATGTTTATGATAGCCAACGGATGACTGATAGCCTCAGTTCGCAAGGCTATGTGACAACACAAATTCCCAATGATGCCGATCTTATTCTTGTTAATACCTGTCATATTCGTGAAAAAGCAGCAGAAAAACTTTATTCTGATCTTGGTCGTTTGCGCGTTATGCGTCAAGAGCGCACACCTGATAAACCCCTGATGGTTGGTGTAACAGGTTGTGTTGCACAAGCTGAGGGAAGTGAAATCTTGCGCCGTGCTCCAACAGTGGATCTTGTTATTGGTCCGCAAATGTATCATCGCTTGCCAGAATTGTTAGAAAAAGCAAAACAAGGAAAAAAAATTATCGAAACAGACTATGCTGTTGAAGATAAATTTGCTCATTTGCCGCCCCATAATAAACATGCAGTAAGAAAACGAGGTGTTAGCGCATTTTTAACAGTACAGGAAGGTTGCGATAAATTTTGCACTTTTTGTGTTGTTCCTTACACACGCGGTGCTGAAATATCACGGTCTGTCGAGCAAATTACCGAGGAAGCCCTTCAACTCATCGAAGCGGGTGTCAAAGAAATTACGCTGCTTGGACAAAATGTCAATGGTTGGCATGGACAAAGTGCTGATGGCAAAACTTGGCGTCTTGGCGATCTTCTTTATCATCTCGCAAAACTCGATGGTTTAAAGCGTTTGCGTTACACAACCAGCCACCCACGTGATATGGATGATAGCCTTATTGCCGCGCATCGAGATCTTGATATGTTAATGCCTTACCTCCATCTTCCTGTTCAATCAGGTTCAGATCGCATCTTAAAAGCCATGAACCGACAACACAAAAGCTCTCATTATCTTCATCTTATCGAAAAAATTCGAACCGTACGGCCAGATATTGCCTTTTCAGGCGATTTTATTGTAGGGTTTCCAGGAGAAACAGATGAAGACTTTGAAGAAACCATTAAACTTATTCAACAAGTACAGTACAGTTCAGCTTATTCTTTTAAATATTCCCCCCGTCCTGGAACAGTGGGAGCCACAATGAAAAATCATGTTGATGAATCTGTAAAAGATGCCCGACTTCAACATTTACAAGCCCTTCTCCTTGAGCAACAAAATGCGTTTTTGCGTTCTAAAATTGATCAAAAAACGGACGTTCTCATCGAAAAACCTGGACGTCACTCAGGGCAAATGGTAGGGCGTTCCCCTTGGCTTTTACCTGTTGTTGTCGATACAGAAGCCTCTACAGGTAGCGTGATAGAAATTCATATTAAAAATGCAAGCTCAAACAGTTTTGTTGGTGAAGTGACAAATAGATAAACATGCCTCTAATACCTTGTTCAAAAATAAATATTTTGGAAAACTCTTTTATTTTAAAAGCAAATGATTACATCTAAAGCGTGCACTTTTTGTAAAAATTGTCTTTTATAAAATTTACTTAACAAAATGTGCAACATTTATGTAGATATGGAGAATAGGCTGAAAGCTTCAACCGAAAAAATAAAGCGTATTAAAGAAAAAGTAAATACGTCCCTTGAAAAGGCTGATACCTTGAAACAAACAAGCGCTTCAGATGTGAGCCAAGTTGTTTTGATTTTCGAAAATAATAAATATGCAAAAGCAGTTTTTGGTAAATTTGACGAAAATCTCGCTTATATCGAAAAAAAACTCGAACTTAGTATTCATCCGCGTGGTAATGAAGTCTTAATCCGTGGAAATGTTTCTGTTATAAAACGTGCGCAATATGTATTGCAGCAGCTTTATGAACGTGCCAAAACACATCAAGAGCTCACTTTATCAGATATAAAAGGAGCGATTGCTATGGCAAATATACCAAAGAAGCAGAAAGAAGACACAATAACACACAAATCTGCAACGAAACGTATACCAGCTCGGTTGAGTACCCATAAAAAAATAATTCATGCAAGAACTCCAACACAAGACGCTTACATAAGTGCTATGGAGCATACTGAACTTGTGTTTGGTGTAGGACCAGCAGGAACAGGAAAAACATATCTTGCTGTTGCTCATGCTGCAATGCTTCTAGAACGTGGTATCATTGAGCGAATTATTCTCTCACGTCCAGCTGTTGAAGCTGGAGAACATCTTGGTTTTCTTCCCGGTGATCTCAAAGAAAAAGTCGACCCATATTTACGACCACTTTATGATGCTCTTTATGATATGATGCCCGCTGAAAAAATAGAACGCATTTTAGCCTCTGGTGTCATAGAAATTGCTCCTCTCGCCTTTATGCGCGGACGAACACTTGCCCATGCTGCTGTTATTCTTGATGAGGCACAAAATACTACCCCCATGCAAATGAAGATGTTCCTCACACGTCTTGGAGAAGGAACGCGTATGATCGTTACCGGTGACGTAAGCCAAATTGATTTGCCTACAGGGCAAAAATCAGGTCTCATTGAAGCAATTCGCATTCTTTCAAATGTAGAAAATATTGCAATTGTGCATTTTGATGAAAAAGATGTTGTACGCCATCCACTTGTTGCTGCTATTGTTCGTGCTTATGATCTTGATTCCGAAATACAAAATAAAAAAAAATCATTCGCATGCGATGCATTAAAAAATGAATTTGATTCATCATGATTATTATTGATATAATGATTAAAAGCGCAGGGTGGAATGATGAGAAAATGCTTTATACTATCACTGAAAAAGCATTAATGACAACTATGCATCATGTTTCATTGGCAAATGTTGTAAGCGAGATTAGCCTGCTTTTTACGGATGATGAACATATGGCACAAATCAATACACAATGGCGCAACAAAAACAAATCTACTAATGTATTATCCTTTCCTGCTTTTCCACTTAAAGCTGGAAATCGACCTGGTCCCATACTCGGTGATATTATTATTGCCCGAGAAACTGTTGTTTTCGAAGCAGAGAAAGAAGGAAAAACATTTCAAGACCATTTAACACATATGATTGTTCATGGTATCTTGCATCTGCTTGGTTATGACCATGAAACTGATGATGAAGCATATAAAATGGAAAAGCTCGAAAGAGAAATTCTTCAAAAGCTTTCCATAAAAGATCCTTACGCATAATTGTCTATCAATGATAAAATTTAACTTTTAAAATCAATATTACCAGCATACCATTTAAAGCCTCTTATTTATCTATTATAAAAAAGAAAGTCTAAAAGATTTCAAAACCATGGCAAACAAAATAAATGCACAAAATAATAGTCAAGCATCTTCTAATAATGAAAAAGACCCCTCTCAACAGACGAATCATACAGAGAAATATTCCCTGATGAATCATTTATTTTCATTCTTACGGGGTCGTAATTGTGCATCTACGTCACTGCGCGATGATCTTACCGTTGCACTCACGACTAACAATGAAAAAGATACCGCCCTCTTCTCACCTGAAGAACGTACTATGCTGCATAACATTTTACGCTTACGTGAAGCACGCGTGGATGATGTTATGATACCTCGTTCTGAAATCGAAGCATTAGAAATAAACACCTCTCTTGGAGAAACTCTTAAATGTTTTGCAAAAATTGGTCATTCTCGTATCCCCGTTTATGCTGAAACTTTAGATGATCCGCGCGGCATGATCCATATCCGCGATATTCTTAACTACATCACTCGCTTTATTATCAACCCAACAAAAACCGAACAAAAATCCGATTTGCTTCAATTAAACCATACAGACTTGCATACTCCAATTGGTGAATTGGATTTGATCCGAACAGTTCTCTTTGTTCCCAGTTCTATGCTTGCAAGCAAATTATTAACACGGATGCAAACTACACGAACTCAAATGGCTTTAGTTATTGATGAACATGGAGGAACAGATGGTCTCGTTTCAATGGAAGATATTGTTGAGTTAGTCGTTGGGGATATCGAAGATGAACATGATAATGTCGACAATGCTATCGTACGTGAACCAAATAATAAATGGCTCGTTGATGCAAGAACTGAACTAGAAGATGTGGAGAAAGCTCTTGGTCCTGATTTTATCGTAGGGGAATATGGTGATGAAGTTGATACTATTGGTGGTTTGATCGTCTCAATTCTTGATCGCATTCCTGCTAAAGGTGAAATTGTCGAAGCTGTACCTGGCTATAGATTTCGTATTTTAGAAGCTGATAAACGCCGGATTAAACGATTGCGCATTTTTCGCATTCCCAAAAATGAGAATCTTGAGAACAATGCCATCCCTAAAGAATAGTCCAGCATTTTTAAACAATTTCATCGTTTTTTTGTTCTCTGTTACAGGCTGGAAGCGCCAAGCATGGATATTTCTGTGTGGTGCTCTTACTTCTTTTGCACTTCCACCCTTTTATTTAACACCTCTTTGCTTTTTAACTTTCCCTCTCTTTATTGTTTTACTTGACTCAATACGGGCCACCAAAAACAATAAAAAACATTTTTTTACTTACGCTTTAAGCTGTGGAACCTTTGGTTTTAGTTATTTTATTTGCGGCCTTTGGTGGCTATGCAATGCTTTGTTAACAGATCCAGATTCTTTTGGTTGGGCAGTCCCATTAGCCATTTTATTCCCTCCACTCTACCTTTCTCTTTATTGGTTTTTTTCTGGTTTCATTGTCGGTTTATTATGGACAAAAGGAATAGCACGCTTTTTTGTTTTAGCCTTTGCATTAGGATTATCCGAGTGGTTGCGTGCGTTTTTATTCACAGGATTTCCATGGAATTCTCTTGGCTATACAGCCATGCCAACCCCAATGTTCATGCAATCTGATGCAATCGTAGGACTTTACGGAATGAATATTCTTGCTGTCTTAGCCTACAGTTTGCCAACTGTTTTATTAACGGATGAAAAAAAGAAAGTGGCACTTTCTCTTTGTTTATCACTTATATTCATTCACTGTGGTTTTGGGTTTTATCGTCTTCATACTATAGAAAACACAACTGAAGATCAAAAAAGTGCTTATTGGGTGCGCATTGTTCAACCGTCCATCCAACAAAATATAAAATTGCGTGATAATACACGAGAATCTATGTTGGAAGCGCATATGAAGCTAAGTGCAACGCCAACAACCGATCAAAATTCAGAACCCGATTTTATCGTATGGCCTGAAGCTTCCGTTCCTTACCTTCTCTATGATAACTCATCTATCACAATGCGCATTGCCTCTCTTTTAAAACCTAAACAATGGGCTATTGTTGGAGCAATACGCGCCAGCAATGATCTACCTCATTCCCAAACACAATATTTTAATACAATTGCAGTCATTAATGCTCAAGGTAATATTTTAAATACTTCCGATAAACTTCATTTGGTTCCTTTTGGTGAGTATCTTCCTTATCAGAATTTATTGAAAAAAATTGGATTGCGTACCCTTGCTGATAATATTGGTGGATATAGTGCTGCAAGTGTGCGCAAAATTGTTACAATGCCAAACGGATTTTCTTATCTACCCTTAATTTGTTATGAAGCAATATTTCCCCATGAAATGACTTTTAAAGGCTCCCCACCTCAAGCAATTATTAATATTACAAATGATGCATGGTTTGGTGTAACACCTGGACCCTATCAACATCTTCAACAAGCACAGCTTCGTGCCGTTGAACTGGGAATCCCCCTCATACGGGCCGCCAATAATGGCATATCAGCTGTTATTGATTCTTATGGACGAATCGTTGTAGCTCTTCGACAAAATGCTGTGGGCATTATTGATTCACAAGTTCCATCATCCATTACCCCTATAGGAAGCAATGAATACAGAACTTTCTCTACTTTTATCTTATTCATCCTTATGCTATTGTGTCGTATTGGTTTTGGTTTTACAAAACAGCTTAAATGATTCAAGTGCCCTTTGTACGGTATTGTGTTGCGTGTACCAGTGATATTGGGAAAAAATATTACATATTGTTTTAATTATATGATAAATCAACTGCGCATAAATATGATGTTGGTTTAGAAGAAAAATGCTGGAAATAAAGAGTTGCATTATGACCGAAACTAGAAAAAAACCTGACCCTATAGATATCTATGTTGGAACTCGTATCCGTTTACGTCGTAATATTTTAGGACTCACTCAAGAGAAACTAGGTGAAAAATTAGGAATTACTTTTCAGCAAATCCAAAAATATGAAAAAGGAACAAACCGTATTGGTGCCAGCCGTCTTCAAGCGATAGCGGAAATTATGGATGTTCCTGTTTCTTACTTTTTTGATAAAGGTATTACCTCCCAACAAGTAGAGGGTTTTGCTGAAAGTGAACACAATTTTATAGACTTTTGTTCTAGCAGCGAAGGGATTCAGCTCATGCGCGCTTTTACAAATATATCTGATGCTAAAGTGCGTCGAAAAATTATTGACTTGGCAAAAGCACTTTCTGAGGAAGATTTGACAAATAAGTTATAAATTAAAATTATATCTTTTCTCTTTTATTCATATACATTTGCATTGACTATTTGCTGTAGAATTAGCAAATGGTGACGACTTTAGTAAGCAATTGATTAAATCGTTGGTTTTCTTTTTTGAAGGAGTTCCTATGCCGCATCAAGATTATCTTTTTACGAGCGAATCGGTATCGGAAGGACATCCTGATAAAATTTGTGATCGTATTTCCGATGAAATCGTTGATATGATCTATAAAGAAGCTGAAAAGACTGGTACTGATCCATGGTTAGTACGCGTTGCCTGTGAAACTCTCGTCAGTGTCAACCGTGTTGTTATCGCTGGTGAAGTACGTGTTCCCGATACGCTATTAAAAAAAGATAAAAATAAAGAATTCATCTATGATGAAACTAGCTTTCCACTCATTAATCCTACACGTTTTCGTACAGCAGCGCGCCGTGCTATTCGTACCATTGGCTATGAACAAGCAGGCTTCCATTGGAAAACTGTTAAAATTGATGTTCTTTTGCGCCCACAATCAGCTGATATAGCAAGAGGGGTTGATAATGCTACGGATCGGCATGGTGAAGAAGGAGCGGGTGATCAAGGTATCATGTTTGGATATGCTTGCCGTGAAACACCTGATCTCATGCCTGCGCCAATTTATTATGCGCATAAAATTCTCAAACTTCTTGCCGCAGCTCGTCATAAAGGAGAGGGAGAAACTGGAAAATTAGGACCAGATGCTAAAAGCCAAATAACCATACGTTATAAAAATGGAAAACCGATAGAGGTCACATCCATTGTTCTTTCAACGCAGCACCTTGATGAAAGCTGGGATTCCAATAAAGTACGTACAGTGGTTGAACCTTACATTCGCCAAGCTTTACATGACATTCCCATTGCAGCTCAATGTAGTTGGTATATTAACCCAACAGGAAAATTTGTCATTGGAGGCCCTCAAAGCGATGCCGGATTAACGGGACGCAAAATTATTGTGGATACTTACGGAGGTGCAGCACCCCATGGAGGCGGTGCTTTTTCAGGAAAAGATACAACAAAAGTTGATCGTTCTGCTGCCTATGCGGCACGCTATCTGGCTAAGAATATTGTTGCTGCTCATTTAGCAGAGAGATGCACCATTCAACTCTCCTATGCAATTGGTATTGCACAACCTTTATCTATTTATCTTAATCTTCATGGAACAGGAAAAGTCGATGAAAAGGTTATTGAAGAAGCCATCCGCAAAATAATGGACCTTTCACCTACCGGCATTCGAAAACATCTTGACCTCAATAAACCTATTTATGCGAAAACAGCTGCCTATGGTCACTTTGGTCGTAAACCAAAACACGATGGTTCGTTTTCATGGGAAAAAACTGATCTCGTGAAAACGCTTCAAACAATGATCCAAATCCCATGATTAAACATAATATACGTAAGAGTGAAGCATTTTTTGGACGCCGACAAGGAAAACAACTTCGAGACAGTCAGCTTACACGTATACAAATGCTTCTCCCCAGTTTGAATATTGATTTAAATGTCCCTCCTCCCTTAAACCTTACATCCTTATTTTCAAGCAAAGTAAGAGAAATTCGACTTGAAATCGGTTTTGGTGGAGGTGAACATTTACTTCATGAAATGGCATATTTTCCAAAAACCGGTTTTATCGGCGTCGAGCCCTTTATCAATGGCATGGCAAAAATATTGTCGTCTCTTGAACAGCATCAAAACCATCAAAATCGTCTTCGCCTCTATAATGATGATGCTACACGCCTTCTTGATTGGCTCCCTGATAACTCGCTTGATGGAATAGACCTCTTCTATCCTGATCCTTGGCCGAAAAAAAAACACTGGAAACGACGCTTCATCAATATAAAAAATCTTAACCGTTTTGCTCGTGTTCTTAAAATAGGAAAATTTTTTCGCTTTGCTAGCGATATAGACAGTTATGTAAACTGGACTTTGTACCATTGTGCACAACATGATCACTTTGAATGGAAAGCAGAAAGCCCTCAAGACTGGAAACTCCCTTATCCACTATGGAGCGGAACCCGCTATGAAGCAAAAGCTTTACGCGAAGGACGAACGCCTGCCTATCTTACCTTTATCAAGAAATAAATGATCAAGCGCTTTTCTCATAAACAACTTGAAAAATTTTGAATTTAAGAGTATTAATAGTTAAATTCTTGGTCTTATGATGAAGAGTGGGCCGTTGGACCCGCTCTTTTTTAATATCATAAAACTGATGAAACCAACTTGGATAAAATGTATGAACGAAGCTGAAAAAATAAGCAATCTTGACGAACCGCGCCTGTTTGAAGAAGATGGTATCGAAGCACAGATTGCTGCTCTTGTCATACCATTGTTTAAACCTTTAGGTTTTCGTTTGGTTCGTGTAAAACTTCTTGGTCAAAATGGTTTAACACTTCAAATTATGGTTGAACGTGCCGATGGTTCTATGACCATAGAAGATTGTGAAACTGTTAGTCGAACTGTTTCTCCCCTCCTTGATGTACAAAATGTTATTGAACGCAAATATCATTTAGAAATCTCATCACCTGGAATTGATCGTCCATTGGTAAGAAAATCTGATTTTTTTCATTGGCAAGGGCATCTTGCAAAAATTGAAACCAAAATAACAATTGATGGGCGCCGAAAATTTCGTGGGACACTTACAAATATCACGCAAGATGGATTTATTTTAAACACTGATAAAGCTGCTTATGGAGAAGCCATGTATACCCCTATTTCCTTTTGTGATATCATAAATGCGCATTTAGTGCTTACCGATGAGCTTATTCGCGATGCATTGAAACAAAATAAAGATTTAAGTCAACAATTCATTGCCGAAGAGAACGCTAACGACTCTATACAGACGCTCAATTTCAAAAAATAATATCACTGGGAAATACCCATCGTGTGGCACAAAGAAGGAGAAAATTGATGGCTACAAGCGCTAACAGGCTTGAGATTCTGCAAATTGCAGATGCTGTTGCACGTGAAAAGTCAATCGACCGTGAAATTGTCATTTCTGCGATGGCTGATGCTATTCAAAAAGCAGCACGTTCTCGTTATGGTCAAGAAACCAATATTCGTGCTGAAATCAATTCTAAAACAGGTGAAATTAAATTACAGCGCCTGCTTAAAATCGTTGATGTCGTTGAAGACTATACAACGGAAATTACTTTGTCTGATGCTCTCAAACGTCAAGCAGAAGCAAAAATTGGTGATTTTTTTGCTGATCTTTTACCTCCTATGGATTTTGGACGTATCGCAGCACAATCTGCTAAACAGGTTATTGTACAAAAAGTACGCGATGCAGAGCGCGATCAGCAATATGAAGAATTCAAAAATAAAGTTGGTGAAATTATTTCTGGTACAGTTAAGCGTGTGGAATATGGTAACGTCATCGTTGATCTAGGGCGCGGTGAAGCTATTGTTCGCCGTGATGAATTAATTCCTCGTGAATCATTCCGCTATGGAGATCGCATTCGTGCTTTTGTCAATGATGTACACCGTGAAACGCGTGGTCCGCAAATTTTCCTTTCACGCACACATCCCCAATTTATGGTAAAACTTTTCACTATGGAAGTACCAGAAATTTATGATGGTATTATAGAAATCAAATCTGTTGCTCGTGATCCAGGTTCACGGGCTAAAATCGCCGTTGTTTCACGTGATGGTTCCATTGATCCTGTTGGAGCATGCGTTGGAATGCGAGGAAGTCGTGTACAAGCTGTTGTTGCTGAATTACAAGGCGAAAAAATTGATATTATTCCTTGGTCGCCTGATGCGGCAACATTTGTCGTTAATGCACTGCAACCTGCTGAAGTTTCTAAAATCATCCTTGATGAAGATGCTGAACGGATTGAAGTTATTGTGCCAGATGATCAACTTAGCCTTGCTATTGGACGACGTGGGCAAAATGTTCGCTTGGCTTCGCAACTAACAGGATGGAACATTGATATTTTAACGGAAAAGGAAGAATCTGAAAATCGTCAAAAAGAATTTACTGAACGAAGTAAATTGTTTATGGAAGCCTTAGAGGTTGACGAAATGATCGGACAGGTTATGGCATCAGAGGGTTTTTCTTCTATTGAAGAAATCGCCTATATTGATCTTGAAGAAATCGCTTCTATTGATGGTTTTGACCATGATACCGCCGCTGAAATCCAAAGTCGTGCCCGCGAATATCTTGATCATCAAGAAAAAGAACTCGATGAAAAACGCAAAAAGCTCGGAGTTTCTGACGAATTGCGAACACTTCCTGGAATGACAAGTGCTATGTTGGTTGCTGTAGGTGAGGATGGTGTAAAAACAATAGAAGACTTTGCTGGCTATGCCGTTGATGATTTAGCTGGTTGGAGAGAACGTAAAGAAGGTCAAACACAGAATTTTTCTGGTATTTTAACCCCTTTTGACATTACACGCGCAGATGCAGAAGCTATGGTTTTAGCCGCACGTGTACAAGCAGGCTGGATAGACCAAGCTGATCTTGTTACAGAAAATCCTGTAGAAGATGGAAATTCTACAGAAAATGAAAAAATAGATGATTTGGATGTGGATACACTTTAAATGAATGAACGGACTTGCATTGTGACCCGAAAAAATGCTTCAGCACAAACGCTGATCCGTTTTGTTATTGGACCCAACAACCAAATTGTTCCTGATCTTAAAGCGAATTTACCAGGGCGTGGCGTTTGGATTTCTGCCCATCACGCTGTTATTGAGAAAGCAATCAAACAGAAAGCTTTTCATAGAAATTTTAAAACAGATGTTGAGGTTGCACCAAATCTTGTGCATGTTGTTGATACGCTTTTACTAAAAGCCGCTCTTTCAAGCCTTTCCATGGCACGAAAAGCGGGAGCAATTGTTATGGGAGCAACAAAGGTTGACGCTGCTATCCGCTCTGGTAAAGTTATTCTTGTACTTCATGCTAAAGAAACAACAGAAGATGGGAAACGAAAAATTGCACAGGCCATCCATTCAATACAACAACAAACAAATCGGACTATAAAAACCATATCTTTATTTACAAGTGATGAAATGCGAGTGGCTTTTGGCTCTAATCCTGTAATGCACGCGGCCTTACTGGACACAAAAGCTGCTGAAGGATTTCTCAAAACAACATGTAAATTGATCAGCTATCGTGACGACAAGCATAGTAAGTCTAGTGAGATGACGGCCCAAGCCGTGAAGGAAGTACAATGAGTGAAAATAACAACGACAAAACAACCGTCAAGAAGACACTAACTCTCAAGAGGTCTGTCTTGGAAACGAGTACGGTTAAACAAAATTTTAGTCATGGCCGTACGAAGGCTGTCGTTGTCGAAACCAAACGGCGTAAAATTACGCGACCTGATGAAAAAGCTGAAACCCTACAGCCCATTACAAAGCCGCATGTGGCCCCCCAGCGTTCTAAACCGCGTTTTGAGGGAAAAAAGCCTCAAGAATCTGTGACCAAAAGCAATCTTTCATCAACTGAAATGGAAGCGAGACTTCGCGCGTTAGAAGAAGCACATATCCAAGAAAAAATAACGCGAGAACAAGCCGAAGAAGAAGCAAGACGCGCTAAAGAGCGTGAAGAAATTTTACAGCAAGAAATTAAAGAGAAAGAAATACATCTCCAACAAGAAGAAGAAATATCGCCAGTACAGACTCCACCTGTTCCCCCTCTCATTGAACAGACAGATATTCCTATTGCCCCTAAACAGACAACCGTGGTTGAAAAACGCAAAATAGATGACAATAAAGAGGAAGAACGGCATAGTCGACGTGCTAATCCTGCTAAGTCAGAAATACGTGTACCCAAAGTTGTCAAAGGAGCTGATGAGCGGAGACGCGGAAAGTTAACTCTGAATAGTGCACTGGATGAAGAAGGAAGCGCACGTGGGCGCTCAATGGCTGCAATGCGGCGTAGACAGGAAAAGTTTAAGCGTGCACAAAATCAAGAACCAAGAGAAAAAATTTCTCGCGAAGTTGTTCTTCCTGAAACGATTACTATTCAAGAGCTCGCACAACGTATGACTGAGCGTTCTGTTGATGTGATTAAATTCTTGATGAAACAAGGACAAATGATGAAACCTGGCGATGTTATTGATGCAGATGTTGCCGAACTCATCGCTGTTGAATTTGGCCATACTGTTAAACGTGTTTTAGAATCTGACGTAGAAGAAGGTATCTTTAATATAACAGATAATCCTCAAAACATGCAGCAGCGCGCCCCTGTTGTAACCATTATGGGCCATGTTGACCACGGAAAAACTTCGCTTTTGGATGCTATTCGTAAAGCAAATGTTGTTTCTGGCGAAGCAGGAGGTATTACGCAGCATATTGGTGCCTATCAAGTAGAACAAAATGGTCAAAAAATTACCTTTATTGATACACCAGGTCATGCTGCATTTACCGCTATGCGTGCACGCGGAGCTCGTGTTACTGATATTGCTGTTCTCGTTGTAGCCGCTGATGATAGTGTTATGCCTCAAACGATTGAATCAATCAATCATGCGAAAGCTGCTGGTGTACCTATCATTGTTGCTATCAACAAAATTGATAAACCAGCTGCGAATGCACAAAAAGTGCGTACAGAACTTCTACAACATGAAGTGTTTGTTGAAACTATGGGTGGAGAAACTTTGGACGTTGAAGTTTCTGCTAAAACTGGTCAAAATCTTGATAAACTTCTCGAAGCTATCCTTCTTCAAGCTGAAATGCTTGATCTGAAAGCAGATCCTCAACGAACTGCAGAGGGCGTTATCATTGAAGCCAAATTGGATCGCGGACGTGGCTCTGTTGCAACAGTTCTTGTTCAAAAAGGTACATTACACCCTTCTGATATTATCGTTGCTGGAAATGAATGGGGTCGTGTACGTGCTTTGATTGACGACCATGGCCGCCATGTCAAAGAGGCCGTTCCCTCTACACCAATTGAAATTTTAGGCATGCAAGGAACACCACAAGCCGGAGACCGTTTTGCTGTTGTCACACATGAAGCAAAAGCACGTGAAATTTCTGAATATCGGCAACGATTAGCACGTGATAAAGCTGTTGCGCGGCAAACTGGTTCGCGTGGTTCTCTTGAACAGATGATGACAAAATTGCAAACGACTGGTGTTAAGGATTTTTCTCTTATTATAAAAGGAGATGTTCAAGGATCAATTGAAGCAATCGCTTCAGCATTGGAAAAACTCGGAAATGACGAGGTTCGTGCGCGTATTGTACATTCTGGTGCTGGAGGAATTACCGAAAGTGATATTTCTCTTGCAGAAGCTTCTAACTCTGCTGTAATTGGCTTTAATGTTCGAGCCAATAAGCAGGCACGTGATTTTGCTAAAACACAAGGAATTGAAATTCGTTATTACAACATCATTTATGATCTTGTTGACGATATCAAGGCTGCTATGTCTGGATTACTCTCACCAGAACAGCGTGAAACTTTCCTTGGTAATGCTGAAATTCTAGAAGTCTTTAACATTACAAAAATTGGAAAAGTTGCAGGATGTCGTGTTACAGAAGGTAAAATAGAACGAGGAGCCGGTGTTCGCCTTATCCGCGATAATATCGTTATTCACGAAGGAAAGCTGAAAACACTCAAACGCTTTAAGGATGAAGTCAATGAAGTGCAAAGTGGTCAAGAATGTGGAATAGCCTTTGAAAATTATGAAGACATGCGTGCAGGAGACATCATTGAGACCTTCCGTATCGAACATATTAATCGCACATTATAAAATAATCCAATAACTTTACTCTGTTGTGAAATGAGAAAAGTTATTAGGTTTTATACACAATATCTCTTTTTCCTTATCTAAATGGTCAAAAAAGAGATCTTGTAGCAAGGATAAAACTTTGATGAAAAATGCAGGGCCATCACAACGGCAACTTAGAGTAGCAGAGCAAGTACGTCATGCAATAGCGCATATATTACAGCGTGATATTTTGCTTGATGATATCTTAAAAGATATTGTTATTTCTGTCTCTGAAGTACGCATGTCACCAGATTTAAAAATTGCTACTTGCTTTGTATCACCTCTCAGCACTCTTAAAAATGCTTCTCATACCGATGTTGTTGATACCCTCAATAAACATAGTCGTTTTCTCCGTGGAGAAATCAGTCATGCGTTGCGACAAATGAAATATATGCCAGAACTGCGTTTCCGACTTGATAATAGTTTTGATAATTTTTCAAAAATTGATGCCCTCCTTCGCTCGCCTGAGGTTGCACGCGATCTTCACCATAGTGATACAGATGAGGATTAAAGATATGGCGCGGCAACACAAGAAAAAAGGGCGTCCTGTTTCTGGCTGGGTCATATTTGATAAACCAAAAGGAATGAAATCAACAGAAGCTGTCTCACAAATTAAATGGCTCTTCCATGCTCAAAAGGCAGGACATGCGGGTACACTTGATCCTCTTGCTTCTGGTCTCCTTCCCATTGCATTGGGCGAAGCAACCAAAACCGTCCCTTACGTGATGCAAGGCAAAAAAACTTACCGTTTTCATATTGCTTGGGGGCAAGAGCGCTCAACAGATGATTTAGAAGGAGAAATAACGAAAACTTCTCTCATACGTCCAACACAAGAAGAAATACTTGCTCTTCTTCCTCAATATACAGGTGTTATTTTGCAAACACCTCCACAATTTTCAGCAATCAAAATTGCTGGAAATCGTGCCTATGATTTAGCGCGTGAAGGGGAAGTTGTTGAAATTCCGCCCCGTGAAGTGGAAATAGAAACTTTCAAGTTATTAGAAATGCCTACTAAAGAGCATTCTGTCTTTGAAATAACCTGCGGAAAAGGAACTTATGTGCGCTCTTTAGCACGCGATATGGGACGTGATCTCGGTTGCTATGGGCATATTGCTGATTTAAGACGTATTGCCGTCGCACCTTTTGATGAAGAAGAGCTCATTACATGGGAGGAACTAAAAGCGGCCATTCCGCCAAATAAAAACACTACAGATGAGAATAATCGTTCTTTTGAAAAAAACTTCTCAACACTCGATGGGCTCTTAATTGACACAAGCGCCGCATTGGATTGCCTCCCTCACTATATCCTTAATGAAACTCAAGCACAGAGAATTATAAGAGGCCATTCTATCCTCTTGAATCATCACAAAGCACCTCTTGATGAAGAGGAAATTTGTGTCCTCTATAAGGAACAACTTCTTGCTATTGGCACTCTCGACAAAGGTCTATTTAAACCAAAGCGGATTTTCACAATTTAATCGATTCTTTTCCCAACCACCTTTTGCGGAAAGATATTTTTCTCTATCAATTAAGAAAAATATGGTGCTTTTCATTGTCTATATTTACCGTATTCATATCAAAATTTAAGTCAGTGCTATAAGCTAACACCACCACACACTTTTTCCTCTTAATGTCGCAACAATCCTTGCATTTAAAGGATTCGTAAGAGGCTTTTTATTTCTTTTTCAATCGTTTTTTACTCATACTTTAGTCCTCGTTTATAATGTACAAGCAAAGATATGGACTGATTTACTCTAAATAGATTTGAAACGAGAAAAGCTTAAGATTTTCAGAACTATCACTCAACATGAAAAATGACAAATAACCATTATAAATCAATTCATTAAATATTGAAATAGCAATTTTTTATGATTATGCTAAAAAATTGATCGAAATAATATTAATATATGTAATATTTACAAAAACTGTTTTAACCCTAAGGAAGATGATCAGAGGAAACTTTTAAAAGCATCTCATTGGCTTGAGGTATTGTTTGGCGTTCAATCATGCGGTGCACTCTTATACCGTTAGGAGCACAATTTAAATGACGTAGACGCTTATTGACTTCTGCATCTGCTTTTGTACGACGATGATTATGGCGTAAATAATCTACCCATGTTGGCATATGATAAGCCTCTGTCCAATATTCAGGTCTTTCAAGATCTCGTAAAAGGACCCACTGACGCGCACCATCACGTAATCGAATATGGCGTCGACGCGTCATCACTTTGAGAAACTCTTCAAGATCATTTTCATGAATTTTATAATCGATCATTATCATAATCGGGCCACTTCTTGCTTTGAGGTCAAGTAATAATTCCGGCTCTCTAAAATGATCAAGAGGATTTAAATCTATCTGAGGAATTTCTTGAATTCTAAATTTTACCCCTGCAAGAGCACCAAAAATCAAGAATAAAGAACAAACGCTCAAAGCAATTGTTGGAGAATAACCATCAGCTAAACCTCCCCAGATTGCACTTCCAATAGCCATCCCCCCGGCAGATGCCGTTTGATAAAGAGCTAAAGAACGTGCAACAACCCAGCGTGGTGTAGAGAGTTGTACAGATGTATTAAACAATGATAAGGCCAAAACCCAACATAACCCTGCAGGAAATAAAGCAATATGGCTTATAATCAGTGAACGACTGATTCCCAATAAAAAGCAAGAAAAGGCGAAACCAATAAATGCACTTGCAATAATTGTTTCTGAACGAAAATGATGCCGTACAACTGCATTAATAATACCTGCTGTCATGGCTCCTAACCCAAAACAACCGAGCAATGTACCATAAAGAAGGGCACTTCCTCCAAGAACTTTATGCGCAACAATTGGCAAAAGTGCTAAAATAGAAGTTGCTCCTATACCAAAAAGGAACGCTCGAACCATAATACTTAAGAGATTAGGTGACATCGCAACATAACGCAAACCATCTGAGACAGCTCCTAACAGCCTTTCTCGTGGCAATGAGTTGTTTTCATAATTCGACTTCCAGAAAAACAACGCACCAATAAGAGGAATATAGCTTATAGCATTAAACAAAAAAGCAGCCGATGCCCCTAAAGTTGCAATGATGGCACCACCAATCGCAGGACCAACACTCCGCATCAAATTAAAGCCGACACTATTCAAACTAACAGCAGCAGGAATATTTTCCCTGCTCACAATATCTCCTATCGTTGCTTGCCAAGAAGGATTATAAAAAGCTGTGCCACATCCAATCAAAAACGTAAAACATAACAAAAGCCAAGGTGTTAGAAATCCCATATAGGCTAAAACAGATAAACTCATCGATATGACCATCATCATAATCTGTACACACAACATAATTTGACGCCGATTAAAATTATCAGCTAATGCCCCTGCCATCAAAGAAAACATAACAAGTGGTAATGTTGTGGCACTTTGAACTAGCCCAACCATGGAATGCGAAGAACTAATCAACGCCATTAACCACCCTGCTCCAACAGCTTGTATCAGCCCCCCTAAATTAGAAATAAGAGTAGATGACCATAAATTTCGAAATACCGAATTACGAAAAAGTTTTAATGTTGAAATGCTCTGCATCTTTTCCCTCCAACGCTATTTATCACTTTTGTTACCACTCACACACACTCATAATCTTTGTATCAAAAGGATGCATAATTGTTTAAAACACTTCTCATAAAACTCTATTTAAATCAATATTTCAAAACAAAAGCTTTTATTTAAAGAAAGACTTCAAAATGCTGTCAAGGACTAGTATTTTAACCTTCTTTCCTATATAAGAACGAAAATAGGTAAGAGTCTTCGACTTTTCCTGTTTTCTCACAGACCCTTGCTGAACGACATCTCGGCTATGGGTGGCTTTATGTTTCTTCGTTTTTGGAAAGGATAATACGATGTCGATTACAGCTGAACGTAAAAAAGCTCTTGTCGCAGAATACGCAAACAAAGTTGGTGATACAGGATCACCAGAAGTGCAAATTGCTGTACTTTCTGAACGTATTTCTAATTTAACAAACCACTTTAAATCTCACAAAAAAGATAATCATTCTCGTCGTGGTCTTTTGAAGATGGTATCTCAACGTCGGCGTCTTCTTGATTATCTTAAAGGAGTTGACCAAAATCGTTATCAGACACTTATAAAGAAGTTAGGTTTGCGTCGCTAAAAGAAAAATGGAAGTGGTATTAAAAAAACACCCATTTTTTCAACGTGTTGCTTTTAATTAAAAATTTTAAAAACTGATAAGTTATTATGGGATAGAACTGCTCATCGTTTCGCATTTAATACGATTTACTTCTCTCTTCGTCGTAACAAAGGAAGTAATTTGTTGTTCACCCCAGAATTTGCAAATATGCTATGCACAACCAGAATGTAAGCAATCAAAGATTTAAACACTGGTCATTAAGGATAAAAAATGTTCAAAACGCACAAGATAGAAATTGAATGGGCTGGGCGTCCTCTCACCCTTGAGACAGGGAAAATAGCGCGTCAAGCTGATGGTGCAGTGATTGCTACCTATGGAGAAACTATTGTCTTAGCAACCGTTGTATCGGCCAAAATCCCAAAACCAGACCAGGACTTTTTTCCACTCACCGTTAATTATCAAGAAAAATCCTATGCTGTTGGTCGAATACCTGGGGGCTATTTAAAACGTGAAAGTCGACCAAGTGAAAATGAAACTTTGGTTTCACGTTTGATTGATCGCCCAATTCGTCCCCTTTTCGTTGAGGGATATAAAAATGATACACAAGTTATTGTTTCCGTTATACAGCATGATCTCGAAAACAATCCCGATATCCTTGCGATGATTGCATCTTCTGCGGCATTGACCCTGTCAGGTGTTCCTTTCATGGGGCCTATAGCCGGTGCCCGCGTTGGCTATTGTAATGGACAATATATTCTTAATCCTCATATCGATGAAATGCCTGAATCAAAACTTGATCTTGTTGTTGCTGGAACAGAAAGTGCTGTTTTGATGGTTGAATCAGAAGCACAAGAATTACCGGAAGATATCATGTTGGGGGCCGTAATGTTTGGTCACAAAGGCCTTCAACCTGTCCTTGATGCCATTATAAAGCTTGCTGAAGTTGCTGCAAAAGATCCTCGTGATTTTGTTCCTGAAGATCTTTCTGAGCTTGAAAAAGCGATGCAGAAAATGGCAGAACAGGATATACGAAAGGCTTACACAATTACTGATAAGCAAGAACGTTATGCTGCAATTGATGCACTAAAGACAGAAATCCTCAATAAATTTATGCCAGAACCAGAAAAAGACTGTCAATTTAGTGCAGATCAAATTGCAACCGTATTTAAACAGTTGCAAGCAAAAATTGTTCGCGGAAACATTCTTGATACCCAAAAGCGGATTGATGGACGCAATCTTTCTACCGTACGCCCTATCCAATCAGAAGTAAGTATTTTACCCCGCACACATGGATCAGCACTCTTTACCCGCGGAGAAACACAAGCGATTGTCGTTGCAACATTGGGAACTGGTGAAGATGAACAATATGTTGATTCTTTGACAGGAATGTATAAGGAAACATTCCTTCTCCATTACAATTTTCCACCATTTTCAGTGGGTGAAACGGGACGCCTTGGTTCTCCAGGTCGTCGTGAAATTGGACATGGCAAATTGGCATGGCGGGCAATTCACCCCATGTTACCAACGAAAGAATCTTTTCCTTATACCATTCGTGCTGTCTCAGAAATCACTGAATCCAATGGCTCTTCTTCTATGGCAACGGTTTGTGGAACCTCACTTGCTCTTATGGATGCTGGTGTTCCTCTAGCACGCCCTGTTGCTGGTATTGCTATGGGCTTGATTAAAGAAGGAGAACGCTTTGCTGTTCTTTCTGATATTTTAGGGGATGAAGATCATCTTGGAGATATGGATTTTAAAGTCGCAGGAACAGAAAATGGTATTACTGCCTTGCAAATGGATATCAAAATTGATGGTATTACCGAAGAGATTATGAAAATCGCGCTTGAACAAGCCAAAGGTGGACGAATCCATATCCTTAATGAGATGGGGAAAGCTTTAACCAGTGCACGTGCTGAGCTGAGTGAATTTTCTCCACGAATCGAAGTTATGAATATTTCTGTCGATAAAATCCGTGATGTTATCGGCTCTGGTGGTAAAGTTATTCGGGAAATCGTGGAACAAACTGGAGCAAAAATTAATATTGAAGATGATGGTACCATTAAAATTGCTTCTGCTGATGCTAAAACCATTGAAGCAGCAAAACGTTGGATCCATTCTATTGTCGATGAGCCTGAAGTTGGTGCTATCTACCAAGGAACAGTTGTAAAAACTGCAGAATTTGGTGCATTTATAAACTTCTTTGGTTCTCGTGATGGACTCGTTCATATCTCTCAGCTTGCATCAGAACGCGTCACCAAAACAACAGATATTGTAAAAGAAGGTGACAAAGTTTGGGTTAAATTAATGGGCTTTGATGAGCGTGGAAAAGTTCGGTTATCAATGAAGGTCGTTGATCAAACAACCGGAAAGGAAATCACCGGTGATAAAGCGATGAATGAAGAAAAGTGCGTGGATGAAAAAAAACAACCTGAAAATAAGCGCCGCCGTAAGAAAGAAGAGTAAGTTTTTCCTCTTATCGTATCATGAAATGCCATCCCAATATTGGAGTGGCATTTTTCTTTGAAAGAGTCATATGTGTTATTATTTTTGCCTTTTGAAAATCATGAACTCCCGTATCCTGATCCAAACCAGTGTTGGCTAAGTTTTGGTTTAACACAAATCCCAGCTCCAGAATGGGCACAAAATTTAAAAGTTATTACGCCTTGGCGACCAGATTTTTTAAAATTTGTCGATACTCAATTTCACTGCTCTCCTCAAATAGATAAAACTTTCAGCTATGATGGTGCATTTTTACATTTGAGCAAATATCGTGGTTTGAACCAAAATTGTTTTCTTGATTTATTAGAATGCGTTAAACCCAATGGATGGATTGTAATCAGTGGGAATAAAACTGCTGGTGCTGCTTCAATGATGAAATGGGTCAAAACAATTGTTCCCATCACCAATAAATTGTCTAAAAATCATGGTCTTGTATTTTGGTTGCAAGTTCCTCAACAAATTGAGAGACATAACATTGCGCAATTGCGCTCACCACCGCTCACTTTTGGTAAATTTCAAACCACTTCTGGTATGTTCTCACACGGACGTATTGATCCAGGATCTGCTGCCCTTGCTTCTTATATGCTCAAAGTTATTTCTGGAAAAACGGCTGATTTTGGTGCTGGATGGGGTTATCTTTCTCACATTGCGCTTGAAAGAAGTGAAAAACTCACCGCTCTAGACCTTTATGAAGCAGACTACAATGCTTTGAGAGCAGCAAAACAGCACCTTAAATCCATAACAGCTCCTTTTCCAATTCATTTTTATTGGCATGACCTTGTACATGAACCTATCACAAATCTATATGACACAATCATTTCAAATCCACCGTTTCACACACAACAAACAACAGATGTTGCATTAGGAAAAAATTTTATTATAAATGCTGCAAAGTGCTTAGAGCCAAGCGGCAGTCTGCTTTTTGTTGCAAACCGCCACCTGCCTTATGAAACATTATTAAAAAATATTTTCCGCACAGTGTTGATACATGAACAAGCCCATGGTTTCAAAATTATCGAAGCACGCAGATAAACAGAACAAGCAATAACTTTCAAAGAATAAAACGTGAAAGATCGATATCAGCAGCAAGCTCGCCAATAGATTTTCTCACGTAAGCAGCATCAATTTTAAACGATGTTCCAGCTTTATCAGGTGCAGTGAAAGAAATCTCATCCAAAACGCGCTCCATCACTGTTTGCAAACGACGTGCCCCTATATTTTCAATCCTTGCATTTAAATCTACAGCAATATCTGCTAAAGCATCAATTGCATCATCGGTAATTTCCAAATGAACCTCTTCCGTTGCCATAAGAGCGATATATTGTTTAATCAAACTAGCTTCTGGTTCCGTTAGAATGCGCCGTAAATCTTCCCTTGTTAAAGGGTTCAGCTCCACACGGATGGGCAAACGTCCTTGAAGTTCCGGTAATAAATCAGATGGCTTGGAAACATGAAATGCACCTGAGGCAATAAAAAGAATATGATCTGTTTTGATTTGCCCATATTTTGTAGCAATTGTTGTTCCTTCAACCAAAGGCAAAAGATCCCGTTGAACGCCCTCACGCGAAACCGCAACACTTGCTCCACCATCCCTGGTTGCAATTTTATCAATTTCGTCGATAAAAACAATACCGTCATTTTCAGCAACACGAAGCGCCTCTTGAATAATTTGCTCCTGATCAAGGAGTTTTTCAGATTCATCATCAATGAGCGGTTTAAAAGAATCCTTTACTGTCGTCTTACGGACTTTTGTACGACTGCCCATTTTACCCAAAATATCTGATAAATTCATAATACCCATTTGTGCCCCAGGCATACCAGGAATATCAAAGGTTGAAGCACTATTGCTATTATTATCGGCGACTTCAATTTCAATCTCTTTCTCATCCAATTCACCTTCACGCAATTTTTTACGAAAACTATCACGGGTAGCAGGACTTGCTGTTTTACCAACAAGGGCGTCTAAAACGCGCTCTTCAGCATTCACGTGAGCCTTTTCTTTTATTTCATCCCGTTTCTTTTCACGCACAAGAGAAATGGCAATTTCAACAAGATCTCGAATAATTTGCTCAACATCACGTCCCACATAACCAACTTCAGTAAATTTAGTCGCTTCTACTTTAACGAAGGGTGCTCCAGAAAGTTTTGCTAATCGACGTGCAATACCAGTTTTACCAACTCCTGTTGGCCCTATCATTAAAATATTTTTTGGCATAACTTCTTCACGCATCGGCTCATCAAGCTGTTGCCTACGCCACCGATTGCGCAGTGCAATAGCTACAGAGCGTTTGGCATCATTTTGGCCAATAATAAAACGATCAAGTTCAGAAACAGTTTCACGAGGGGAAAATACAACACACATTTAAATAGCTTTCTCTAAAGAAGATAATTCTGCATCCAATGTTTCAATCGTAAAATGATCATTGGTGTAAACACAAATTTTAGCGGCAATAGCCATAGCTTTACGAGCAATAGTTTCTGCATCCAAATCCAAATCCATGAGTGCACGCGCTGCTGAAAGAGCAAAATTTCCTCCAGAGCCAATTGCCATAACCCCATCTTCTGGCTCTAAGACATCACCAAGCCCTGTTAGAGCCAAAGTTACTTTCTTATCAGCCACGAGCATCATTGCTTCGAGACGACGCAAATAGCGATCTGTTCTCCAATCTTTTGCAAGTTCCACACAAGCACGCATAAGCTGATCAGGATATTGTTCAAGCTTTGTTTCCAATCTCTCCAGTAATGTAAAAGCATCTGCCGTAGCACCAGCAAAACCAGCAATAACCACTCCGTTCTTTCCAAGACGACGCACTTTACGTGCATTGCCTTTCATAATTGTCTGTCCAAGAGAGACCTGACCATCCCCGGCCATCACGACTTTTCCACCTTTTCGTACCGTAATAATTGTTGTACCATACATTATGTCTGGCTTATGTTCTGTCATAAGGAAACTCCTTAATATTAACTTTACTTTTTAATATTGATTTCTTTTCATACAATGTAAAACTCAATTCCTATTGTCCTATTTAAGAACATATACAGCAAAACACAATGATTCAGCATAACTCAATTTGTTGAAAATGGAAAAATGATATCATTGTTGTCAATGTAAATTACTGCTAAATAGCTTTATATAAACAGTTTGTGCTTTTTAGAGGAAAATTATGAAAAAAATAGCCATAGGGACCTTAGGTGGAACAATTGCAATGACTGCTGATAGTTTTGGTCACATGCAACCGACTTTAACTTCAGATAACCTCATAAAAAGTGTTCCTGATTTAAATAACGTTGCTGATATTAATGCACAAACATTAATGCAAATACCAAGTGGATCTTTATCGTTTCAAATGCTTTTTGAAATAATTAAGTGGGCAAAACAACAAATAAACGCTGGTGCAGAAGGTATTGTTTTAACACAAGGGACTGATACTCTGGAAGAAACAGCTTTTTTTCTTTCTCTTTATTGGAAAGAAGCCGAACCACTCATCATAACCGGCGCTATGCGCATGCCTCATGAAGCAGGCGCCGATGGCCCCGCCAACATTTTAGCAGCCACTCGTGTCGCAGCAGCCACACAAAGTCGTAACAGGGGCGTTCTCGTTGTCATAAATGATGCAATTCATTCACCTTATTGGCTCTATAAAAGCCATACCGTCAAAGTCGAAACATTTCAATCAGGTCTTGCAGGTGTTTTAGGAACTATTTTAGAGGGAAAACTTATTTATTTCAATGATCGAAAATTTTTCCCAAAAACGTTTGATCTTCCCCAAAACCATGATCATCAAATTGCACTCCTCTATTCCTCTTTATCATCTGATGCAAAATTAATGAAACTATGCCTTGAAAGTGGGTATTATGCTGGAGTTGTTATTGCTGGTTTTGGTGCAGGACACTGTAGTTTTCAAGAAGCAGACCTTGTACAACAATATGCACAAAAAATACCAATCATTATTGCTAGTCGTTGTTGTAATGGCTCAACAACTCGTATAACTTATGGCTATAAAGGCTCCGAAATCGATATGATTGCTTCTGGTGCTCTTATGTCTGGTTATTTATCAGCCGTAAAAGCGCGCCTACTTTTATGGGCTTTTTGGGCGCAGGGGTACTCATTAGCACAAATCCGTGCAAACTGGAATGACTGGACTATAAGTTAATGAAAAATGATCTATTATCTTAAAAGAAGAGAGCATGCAAAACAAAATTCACTTGAAAATAAAGCCGCTCATCTGTCTGCTCTTAATCAATTGCTGCTGCAAAAAATTCTCGACTAATACAAATGATTGATACGACTATACAAAAAATTAATCAGAAAGATAATCTGGTCAAATCCGTTTCTGACCGATATTCACCCTATCGCGTTTTTACTGCACAAGAATGGTCAGAGTTTCGTGCAGACACACCTCTTACTTTGACTTTTGATGAAATTAAGCGTTTACGCTCTATTGATGATCCTATTGATCTTAAAGAAGTCCAACGCATTTATCTTTCTTTATCGCGTCTATTATCATGCCATGTTGAAGCAGTACAGGAACTTTTTCACAAACGTCAGCAGTTTCTCCATCAAGAAGAGAGTAGAAAAACGCCCTTTATTATTGGAATTGCTGGTTCTGTAGCTGTAGGAAAATCAACCACGGCTCGCATTCTTCAAGAACTGTTGAAAAGATGGACATCTAGCCTTAAAGTTGATCTAATCACAACGGATGGTTTTCTCTATCCTAACGCAATCTTACAGCAAAAAAATCGAATGAATCGCAAAGGATTTCCTGATTCCTATGACATTAAAAAGTTGCTGTGTTTTCTTTCGGCTATAAAAGCAGGTATCGGAAATGTACGTGCCCCGCTTTACTCACATATGATCTATGATGTTCTAGAAAATCAGACTATTACCATTGATCGTCCTGATATTTTAATTGTTGAAGGTATTAATGTATTACAGGTCAGTGATCTTCCTAAAGATGGAAAAGCTATTCCTTTCGTATCAGATTTTTTTGATTTTTCAATCTATGTCGATGCTGAAACAGAAGTCATTCGTCACTGGTATTTGGAGCGCTTTAAACGTTTGCGTAAAACAGCTTTTCAAAATCCTGAATCCTATTTTCATCGTTATGCCCACCTCAATGAAAAAGAAGCTTCAAAAATCGCTGAGGATCTTTGGCAAACGATTAATTTAAAAAATTTACAGGAAAATATATTGCCAACACGACCACGGTCCAATCTCATTCTACGAAAGGGAAAAAATCATTTGGTCGAATATGTCGCACTTAGACGACTATAAGGATCTCATAACTATGCAGCACCACCACATTTATTTTACCTCAACACGTATCGATAACAGTTGCCCTATCATCTTGGTAAACCAAAGAACTCTTGCCAACTTATCACTTGATGCGTCAACAACAGCATGGATAAAAGTTAATGACTTTACTGGTAAAGCAGGACAAATACTCTTTATTCCTCACGAAACGGGGCATTTAAAAAAAGTTTTATTTGGAATTGGCAATGGGAACGATCCTTTTATCACAGGACTGCTTGCTCAAAAGCTTCCTGCTGGTCAATGGCATTTAGAAGGTACAACCTCTGATGAAATAAATACCTATCTTGGATTGGCATTTGGTAGCTATCAATTTAATCGCTATCGTCAAAATTCTTCTTTCAAATCATTATCTATCCATGTCAATGAGGCTATTGATCTTAATGAACTCCAACGAATTTATGAAGCTGTCTTTTTCGTCCGTGATCTCATTAATATTCCAGCCAATGATATGAACCCTGATACTCTCGAAAAAGAAGCTCGAAAACTAGGAAAAACCTATGGTGCTCATATCAAAAGTATTTGTGGAGACGATCTCTTAACCCATAACTTTCCGATGATTCATGCTGTAGGACGAGCAGGCAGCACTGCACCACGACTGATTGAGTTACTCTGGGGGCAAGAACATCGTCCTAAAATAACGTTGGTGGGCAAAGGCGTAACTTTTGATACTGGAGGTCTCGATATTAAATCAGCCAATAACATGTTGCTTATGAAAAAAGACATGGGGGGTGGAGCAAACGTTTTGGGATTGGCTAAACTTATCATGGATGCAAAATTGCCTTTCCGTTTACGCGTTTTGATTCCAGCTGTAGAAAATGCAATTTCTGCGAATGCTTACCGACCAGGTGATATTCTCAAAAGTCGTAAAGGTTTAAGTGTTGAAGTAGGTAATACAGATGCTGAAGGGCGACTTGTCCTTGCCGATGCACTCGCCTATGGTGATGAAGAAAGTCCACAATTCATGCTTTGTATGGCTACTTTAACAGGGGCAGCGCGTATAGCATTAGGACCAGATCTTCCCGCATTTTATTGTAATGATTCAATATGGGCACAACAAATTTCTGAATCTGCTCACGCTGTCTTTGATCCTCTTTGGCAAATGCCCCTTTGGAAACCTTACCAAGAGATGTTATCATCACCAATTGCCGATCTTAACAATGTAACTGGAAATAGCTTTGCTGGTTCTATAACGGCTGCTTTATTTCTTAATTCTTTTGTTGAAAAAGCTGAACATTTTGCGCATTTTGACCTTTATGGATGGGTTCCAAAAGAAAAACCAGGATATCCTATTGGTGGATCAGCACAAACTATTCGTGCCCTTTATAATATTTTTAAAAATGAATTTTGACACAAATATCCACAAAAATGGACAATTTTGCAGCTTAAAGAATAATTGGTCTTACACTGTGTTCTTAGTTTTGTTTGAGGATAAAAACCTTACCAATACAGTTTTCATGAGTTTGTTTAAAGGTAAGAAATAACAAAATGGAAAGCAAAAAGATGATCTCTAAAGACCCAAGACTTCATGCATTCAGAGATGATCTAGCAGATCAACGTCTTGAAACAGAAATTACAGCTCAGCGCTTTGTTCAAGGTGAAAAAAGACGTGTTAATACAGCGGTCGCTGGACTTTTTAAAGAAAATAGTAAAAAAAGTGAAAGACAAACAGAATGCTTATTCGGAGAAGAACTTCTCATTTTTGAACAAGGGGAAACAATGTCGTGGGGACAATCACTCAAAGATGGTTATGTTGGTTATATTGATACAAAAGTTCTTTGTACATCAACCATAAAACAAACGCATGTGGTTTCAGTACCACGTACATTTAAATATTTACACGCTGACTTACGTGGACCAATAGTATCCCCTTTATCTATGGGAAGCAAAGTTAGTGTTGTTGATGAAATTGAAGTCCGTGACACAATGTATTCTATTCTTGAAAATGGAACAGCAATCATTACGAGTCATCTCAGCCCCATTGGACGCGTATATGAAGATTATGTCACAGTTGCAGAAACCTTTATCCGTACACCTTATCTTTGGGGTGGTGTCAGCGGTTTTGGAATTGATTGTTCGGGACTCATTCAGCTCTCTATGATGATGACCGATCAAATAGTTTTACGTGACACCGATATGCAGCAAGAAACTATAGGCAGTCCTCTTACAGATACTGATAAACTTCAACGAGGCGATTTAATTTTTTGGAAAGATCATGTTGCTATTATGGTTGGTCACGCAAATATTATTCACGCAAATGGTTTTTCTATGGACGTTATGATTGAGCCCTTGGAAAAAGCAATTACGCGTATCGCTAAAAAAAATCAATATCCTATCGCAAAACGCCGTCCAATTCAAGAAACTTAATACATGCCTCCTATAAAAAATTAATTGAATGTTTTATTATTACAATATATTGATTTATAAGGATAATTATCCATCATTCACTCTGCGTCAAGCATTCTAAATATCGTAAAATTCTCTTATTTCAAATCTGTTTTTATGTTGGATCAATCAAAGCCGCTTGTCTGTTCATCACAAGCGGAATTGATGTATAAGTAAAAATGATTACGAAAAGAAAAATATCCCTTCTGAATGCCCTCAAATGCCAAGAGCTATCGTAACTAACATTGGAACCAGCTTACTCCTTCATAAGCGTAAAGATAGTGGCGCTCAATAGATTTTACATTATTTCCATAAGGGCTTTAACGTTATATCATTCCGGGCACCGTCGCGAAATGGGCTTTGGAGCATTGCGAGGTGCCTCTTTTAAAAAGCTCGTGAATATGCAACACAATGCCGTTCTACATTACGTAAAGAACGTACCCCTCTTAATCAAAAGCAACATTTTTTGAAATTTTTCCTATTATCGATATCTTATGAAATAAATACTCCTTATACCTCTCAGTTCACCCAAACCCATCTCACAATGATACACGTGAAAAGTATAACATACATTGTCTACCACTATCTTTATACTTATGAATCGTGTAAAGACATCATTATACACTTTGCCAATTCTCAATGTTGCGATAACCCTTGGCTATTGGAGAGTGTTCTTTCAGCACGTATTTTATTTCTTTCTTAAATAATTTTATCCACATAACCCTCCCCGCTTGGAACGTGCAAAAGAATGGTTTTGATTAATTTAACATAAAACAGATTTGAAATATGAGAAATTTTTTTACGACTCTGGACTTCCCTATTCAACATAAAAAATATAAATTATTATTTTAAATCAATATATTGAATTATATTTTCTTCTTATAACACATTAAAGAAGATGATTTTTCAATACCTGAACCAATGGTTTATCAGCATCAGGCATAGGGTATTTATCAAGATCATTAATAAAAACCCATTCTAAATTTTGCCCCTCTCGTCCTTGCGCAACGCCCTCATAATGGTCACAAAGATACAATGGCATTAAGAGATGAAATGTTTTATAGCTATGACTTGCAAATGTTAAAGGGTGTAAATTATTTGGTTGAACATAAATACCAAGCTCTTCCTCTAATTCACGAATCAATGATGCTTCCGGAGTTTCACCTTGCTCAACCTTGCCACCAGGGAACTCCCATAAACCAGCCAGTGATTTTCCTTCAGGACGCTGTGTAAGCAAAACACGATTATTCTGATCTAACAGTGCACATGCAACAACAAGAAGAATGGAACTTTTCATACACATATCACTCCCCAATAGGGAACATAAAGATAACTGACTTTTCTATCATATCCCCTCTGCTCCTAAAAGAGCTCACATACCCCATTTGCTCTGAAAAATAATAAACTGTTAAATATAAAGTGCATCCATTAACTTCTGTAATCGCTATTGATCATAACGTACTCTTTTGTTAAATCGCAAGACCAAACCGTCGCCGTACTCTTACCCAAACCGATATCAACACGAATCGTGATGTGCTTACCTTGCATATAAGTACCTATTGTCTCTTCACAATACTCAGGATCTCGTACGCCATTCACGGCCACACGATGCTCACCAAACCAAATCGTCAATAGATCACGATCGACTTCAACACCGGCCTTCCCAACTGCCATAACGACCCGCCCCCAATTCGCATCTTCACCGGCAATAGCCGTTTTTACGAGCGGTGAATTTGCAATTGATAAAGCAATAGTTTTAGCTGCATTATTTGTTGTAGCACCTACCACATTAACCTCAATTAAATGACGAGCACCTTCACCATCACAAACAACTTGTAGTGCAAGTTCATGCAGAAGTGCACTCAATTGTTTCACAAAAACCCCATAACGCGGATCAGATTTACTTGTAAGACATGGAAAATGTTCTTTTCCTGTCGCAAACAACATAAGCGTATCTGAAGTTGAGGTATCGCTATCAACAGTAATTGAATTGAAAGAACCCTCAACTGCCTCTGATAACATGGATTGGAGTGCATCCGAAGAAATGGTAGCATCACTAACCACAAATGACAGCATTGTCGCCATATCGGGTGCAATCATACCAGCACCTTTTGCAATTCCATTAATGGTAACACGCTCTCCCCCACAGTCAAAAGTGCGCGTCGCAAGTTTTGGAAATGTGTCCGTTGTCATTATGGCTTTTGCAGCTTCCAACCAATTTCCCTCTTCTGCTGTCTCTGTCATACTTGGTAAAAGATTGACAATACCCGATGCATCCATTGGCTCACCAATAACACCCGTAGAAGCTATAAAAATTTCATCTTCTCTAACCTTTAAAGCGTTCGCTGCTGCACAAATAATTGCATCGGTAGTGTGCTTTCCTTTGCTTCCTGTAAAAGCATTTGCATTTCCAGAATTCACAACAACACCCCTCGCAACCCCATGAGGAAGCGATGCACGACAATGCTCTACAGGAGCAGATGGGCATTTTGAACGAGTAAAAACACCGGCCACACTCACTGGCTTATCGAATATGATGAAAAGAAGATCTGTACGATCTTTATATTTAATCCCAGCTTCAGCTGTTGCTATCCGTACACCAGATAATGGAGAAAGCTCTTGGATCTTTTGAGGCGACAAAGGAGAGATTTTCAAAACCACAATATGCTTTCTATAAAAAAATGAAATGATTGCAGATCAATAACCTCTCATAGAAAACTGCTAGGCTTTTTGAACAAAACTAACCTAGCAAATTATCTATTAAAGAGGCTATCTACTTATTTTTACTAGCTATTCCGTATCTTCTTCATCAGATGTCTCATCGGGAAGTAGCGTCCCATTTTGATGAAGCGATTCCATGATTTTTGTAACATTAGGATCAGGGTATTTCACATCTATCTTGCTACGCAAATCAACAATCAGTTCTTGATAGCGCTTTTTTATCAGCTGTGTCCGCAACATCTCTTTAACATCATCAAATGCAGGCGGTTGTTTTACACGACGATCTTCTAATTTAATAATATGCCAACCAAAAGGACTTTCAACGGGTTGTTTTGTGTATTCGCCAACTTTCAAACCAAATGCGGCATCTTCAAAAGGCTTGACCATTTGACCATGGCTAAAATAACCAAGATCACCCCCAACGGCAGCAGAACCATCTGTTGAACTTTTCTTTGCAATCTCTTCAAAATTTTCGCCTTTATTTAAATGCTTAATGATAGCTTCTGCTTCTTTTCTCGTTTTGACCAAAATATGACGCGCTTTAACCTCATCCTCTTTAGGTAAAGCAGCAACTTCTTGCTTATAAAGAGCTTCCAAATCAGTATCCGATATTTTATCAACAATCGCCTGTTTAAAATAAAGCTGTTGAAGAACATTGTCACGCATGACTGCCATACGTTTATCGTAAGCTTCTGTCTTATCAAGACCTTTGCTTCTTGCTGCTTTTGCGAGGGCCTGCATATCTAAATAAGCTTTTAGAACCATCATACGGCGTTGTTCATCAGGAAAACGTGCTAAATTAGGATTTATTTCAAGCGCTAAATCATCCAATTGGCCTGCTGTAATATTTTTCCCATCAATAACCGCCATAACATGAGAAGGAGAAACGGCTTTTTCAGAAGCTTTCTCTAAAGTCTTTAAATCACTCGACGATGAATTCAAACCTTCTTGAGCACTCACCCCTAAACTTGTACTTGCCAATAAAGTTGATGCTAAAAAAAGCGTGATAAAGTTAAATTTCATAAATATACTCCTTAAAAATGAAGGCAGGTTCAAGATTCCAATTTTCTTTACCATAACACTTTAATCTTTAAACATAGAGAAATAAATTAGTAATTTTATTTTAAAAAAGTATAAAATTATCCTTTTATCTCAGTTTCTCCAATCCTATCTAATGCAGATGAAAAACATGATAATAGAGAAAAATGACATATTGTATCTTAAATTACTTTGTATTGTATCAGTTAAATAGCATACTTAAAGTTGACATAAAGCGCTTAGCCTCTTATCTCTACTTTACAATTAGAGTGAAAAATTGCACACCAGCAAGTATAATGGTACCATCTGCATTTCATGATGTCACTAATGATATCAGATAATTTGAAGAAAATGTAGAGTATGGGGAGAGCGTATGAATTACCCAACAAGAGTGACAACAATTAAAAGAAAGGGCCAGAGATGGTCAGTTTAGGTGTTTTTGCCCGTAAGTTTTTTGGTTCAGCTCATGAGCGACATCTCAAAGCACTCCGCCAAAAAGTTGCACAAATTAATGCTTTGGAAGAACAATTCGTAAAATTAAGTGATGAGCAGCTTTGCCAAAAAACAGATGCCTTTCGTAAACGTCTTAGTGAAGGTGAAAGTGTTGATTTGCTCTTACCAGAAGCTTTCGCGACTGTTCGTGAAGCCGCAAAACGTGTTTATGACATGCGTCCTTTTGACGTGCAACTTATTGGTGGAATGGTCCTTCACGACTGCGGCATAGCTGAAATGCGTACTGGTGAAGGTAAAACATTAATGGCAACTCTACCAATTTATCTCAATGCATTGGAAGGTAAAGGCGTTCATGTTGTGACAGTAAACGATTATCTCGCCAGTCGTGATGCTGAAACAATGGGGAAAATTTTTAGTTTTCTAGGGCTTACAACAGGCGTGATTCTTCATGATCTTGATAGTGATGCCCGCCGAGAAGCCTATGCATGCGACATCACCTATGCCACAAATAATGAACTAGGTTTTGATTATTTGCGTGATAATATGGCCTTCGATCATAGTCAAATGGTCCAACGTGGACATCATTACGCAATTGTTGATGAAGTTGATTCGATTCTTATTGATGAAGCCCGTACCCCCCTTATTATTTCTGGTCCTCTAGAAGATCGTACTGACTTCTATAACCTTATTGATACATTTATTCCTGCCTTAACTCCAGAAGACTATGAAATAGACGAAAAACAAAAAACAACGACCTTTACCGAAGTTGGTACTGAAAAAATTGAAAAAATGCTCGAACAAGCTGGGCATCTTAAAGGTGAGAGTCTTTATGACATAGAAAATGTCGCTATCGTTCATCATGTCAATAATGCTCTAAAAGCTCATAAACTGTTTGCTCGCGATAAAGATTACATTGTTCGCAATGATGAAATCGTTATTATTGACGAATTTACAGGGCGAATGATGCCTGGGCGGCGTTATTCTGAAGGACTTCATCAAGCGTTAGAAGCTAAAGAGCATGTTGCTATTCAACCAGAAAACCAGACACTTGCTTCCATCACTTTCCAAAATTACTTCCGTATGTATAGGAAATTATCTGGCATGACTGGAACTGCAACAACAGAAGCCGAAGAATTCAGAAATATTTATGGTCTTGACGTTGTCGAAATCCCTACAAATTTGCCAATACAACGTATTGATGAAGATGATGAGATTTATCGAACAGCAGAAGAGAAATATCGGGCAATTGTGCGTGATATCCGTCAAGCGCACGAAAAAGAACAGCCCATTCTTGTTGGAACAACCTCTATTGAAAAGTCAGAACAATTGGCAGAGCGTTTGCGAAAAGAAGGCATTACCGATTTTAGAGTCTTAAATGCTCGCTATCACGAACAAGAAGCATATATCATTGCGCAAGCAGGCGTTCCTAGAGCTCTCACCATTGCAACCAACATGGCAGGACGCGGTACGGATATACAGCTTGGTGGTAATGTTGAAATGCGCATCCGACAAGAGTTACAGGATATCCCCGAAGGTCCAGAGCGAACAGCTAAAATTGAAGAAATAAAAAAAGATGTTCAGAAGCTTAAAGAAAAAGCTTTAGCGGCTGGAGGGCTTTACGTTATCGCTACTGAACGTCATGAAAGCCGTCGTATTGATAACCAGCTTCGTGGACGTTCTGGTCGCCAAGGCGATCCTGGGCGCTCAAAATTCTTTCTCTCTCTTCAAGATGATCTTATGCGTATCTTTGGCTCTAACCGTATGGATGGTATGCTGCAAAAACTTGGATTGAAAGAAAATGAAGCTATTATCCACCCATGGATTAATAAGGCCCTTGAAAAAGCACAAAAAAAGGTCGAAGCACGGAACTTTGAAATTCGTAAAAATCTGCTAAAATATGATGATGTCATGAATGATCAACGCAAGGTTATTTTTGAACAGCGTATGGAGGTCATGAACGCAGATGATTTATCAGAAATGATCCTTGAAATGCGCAATGAAGTCGTAGAGGATCTCGTAGAGGCTTATATTCCTTCAGGGACATATTCTGAAAAATGGGATGCAAAAACTCTTGAAGAAGAGCTTCAACAACTCTTTAATCTTGAGCTTCCAGTGGAAGAATGGGCAAAAGAAGATGGAATTGCCGAGGAGCAAATTCTAGAGCGTGTATCAGATGCTGTTACAAAACTTGAAAATGAGCGTACTGAACGATATTCTCCAGAAGTTATGGCTTATTTTCACAAAGCAGTATTGCTCGAAACTATTGACACGTTATGGCGTGAACATCTGGTGAGTTTAGACCATTTGCGTTCTGTTGTTGGTTTTCGTGGTTATGCGCAGCGGGATCCGCTCAATGAATATAAGACAGAATCATTTGAACTCTTTCAAAGTATGTTGAGAAATTTGCGCCGAATTGTCACTTCTAAGCTTATGCGCTTTGAAATCATTCAACACCCCACAGAACCGACCATGCCTGAGCAAACTGATGCTGCTTCTTCTGTCTTTAATGATCAAAGTCAAGAAAATGCTCCCACCTTATGGGCACGATCACAAGAAAATAGATTTGTTAATCCACAAGATCGTGACCCTAACGATATAACCACATGGGGAAAAGTTGGACGTAATGAGCGTTGTCCTTGCGGTTCAGAGAAAAAATACAAACACTGTCATGGAGCCTTTGTTTGAAAAGCAAACTATGCAAATGAATAAAAAGCGAAATTATGAGCAAGAATTGCGCACAGCTGGTTTAAGAGTAACACGTCAACGACGAGTTATTCTTGATATTTTGACTGATACAAATGATCATCCTAATGCATTTGAAATTTTTCAGCGTGCAAACAAAATAGATTCGAATATTTCACTCTCAACTGTTTATCGAACCATGAAAATATTAGAAGGAAATGGAACAATTCATCGCCATAGCTTTAGTGGTGGTCCATCTCGTTTTGAGCAAGCAGATGGGCAACATCATGATCATCTCATTGATATAGAAACAGGACAAGTTATCGAGTTTCATTCTGATGTTATTGAAAAGCTGCAAGAGGAAATTGCAAAATCCCTTGGCTATGATATTATTCATCACCGCCTTGAACTTTACGGAAAAAAAAACTCTTAAAAAAGTAATCATATATCATTAGATAAAATACCTCAGGCAAATCAAATTTTATAAAAATTTACCTTTAAAATATAATAGTTTTCATTGGCAAAAAAAAAGAATTGCTTTATTACCCCTCTTTGTATGATGCTATACGGTAATTCATTGCCAATATTATAACAAACAATCATTGCAACAAAATATTATAAAAATTGTATTATGAAAAATTAGGCCAATATTATCATGGTTTCCTTGCCACAAGATCGTATGAGACAGCTTGAAAAGCGCTTTGAAATAATTGAAAGCCAAATGACGACGAATCCAAATGCTGAAACATATGTCAAATTAGCTTCTGAATATGCAGAACTACAACCCGTTATTGCCTCTATACGCGCATTAAATGCTCTTTACGAAGAGATTACAGAATTAGAAACGATTATCAACGATAAACAAACAGATATAGAGATGCGTAATCTTGCCCAAGAAGAGCTACCATCGTTATATAAAAAAGTAGAGCAATTTGAAAAAGAACTCCAAATTCTGCTTTTGCCTAAAGATGTTGCTGATGAAAAAAACGCTATTGTTGAAATTCGAGCAGGAACGGGCGGATCAGAAGCAGCACTTTTTTCCGGTGATCTTTTCCGCATGTATGAACGTTATGCCCATGCTCACCATTGGAAAGTAGAAATTATTTCACTTAGTGAGGGGGAAGTTGGCGGATATAAAGAGATTATTGCTACCATTTCAGGAAAAGGTGTCTTTTCTAAATTGAAATATGAATCAGGGGTTCATCGTGTGCAACGCATCCCTGAAACAGAGACAGGTGGACGTATCCATACATCTGCTGCTACCGTTGCTGTGCTTCCAGAAGCTGAAGATATTGATATTGATATTCGTCCTGAAGATATTCGTATCGACACAATGCGTGCATCCGGAGCAGGAGGACAGCATGTTAATACAACGGATTCAGCTGTTCGTATCACGCATATTCCAACAGGAATTATGGTCGTACAAGCAGAAAAATCACAACATCAAAACCGAGCAAGAGCCCTTCAAATTTTACGGGCACGCTTATTCGATATCGAACGACAAAAAGCGGAAAGTGAACGTTCAGCTTCTCGTAAAAGCCAAGTTGGTTCTGGTGATCGCTCAGAGCGTATTCGTACCTATAATTTTCCACAAGGACGTGTCACGGATCACCGTATTAATCTAACCTTGTATAAGCTTGATCGCATTCTAGAGGGAGATCTTGATGAGCTTCTTCATGCACTCATCTCAGATCATCAAACAAGACTGCTGATGGAAATGGATAATAATTGAGCAAATATTCTTTCAAGAATGTTATCCAACAAATGCAAGAAAAATTGCGCACGAAAGGGATTGCTGAAGCCGATCTCGATGCGAAAATACTCATTGAATGGATAACAGGAATAAATGCTGCTGAAAGAGTTTCTAAACCAGATATGCATCTATCTTCTGAGCATATTATACAAATAGAACAGGCTTTACAACGGCGTATTGCAGGCGAACCCGTTTACCGTATTATAGGAGCACGAGAATTTTATGGTATATCTTTTACATTATCTCAAGAGACGTTAGAACCACGCCCTGATACAGAAACGCTGATAGATCTTGTTCTCCCTTTTCTCCAAAAACAGATCGAAAATTCGAGAAGAACAACATTCCTTGATATGGGAACAGGAAGTGGCGCCATTGCCATTGCCATTCTTAAACAAATTCCCCAATCCTATGCAGTCGCTGTCGATATTTCTGAAGATGCCCTTAAAACAGCGACAAAGAATGCAAAAAATGCTGAAGTAGCACACCGCTTCACACCCCTTCTTAGCGACTGGTTTGATTCTGTCACAGATCGCTTTGATTTTATTGTTTCCAATCCACCTTATATCCCCGCAAAAGATATCAAAAAACTTGCAAAAGAAGTGCGCTTACATGATCCATTGCGCGCTCTTGTCGGTGGAAAAGATGGTCTTGATTTTTATCGAAAGCTCGCCCATGAAGCAGCCAACTACTTAAAAGAAAACGGCACTATCGCTGTTGAAATTGGTTACTCTCAAGAAAAAGAAGTTTGCAATTTGTTTGAAACAAATGGCTTCCAATGTTTAGAAATGCGCAAAGACCTCAGTGGAATACCCCGCGCACTTCTATTTGCATGCAAACATTAAAATTCCCAATCATCATCCGTGGTAGCAACCGCCTTGCCAATGACATAAGAAGAACCTGCCCCTGAAAAAAAGTCATGATTTTCGTCAGAGTTTGGTGATAAAGCTGCCAAAATAGCGGGATTAACACGACAAACCTCAGGGGGGAAAAGAGCTTCAAAACCTAAATTCATTAAAGCCTTGTTAGCGTTATAATGAAGAAAAATTTTAACATCTTCTGTCAATCCAAGCGCATCATAAAGATCTTCAGTATATTTGCACTCGATGTTATAAAGATCAAAGAGCAGGTTAAAAGCAAAATTTTTAATTTCTTGTCTTTTGGCTTCATCAAGCTTTGCAAAGCCCAATTGGAATTTATAACCTATATAATAACCATGGACCGCTTCATCACGAATGATCAGTCGAATGAGATCTGCTGTATTGGTTAACTTAGCGCGACTGGCCCAATACATGGGCAAATAAAAACCAGAATAAAATAAAAAGCTTTCCAGCAAAGTCGAAGCAATTTTTTTCTTAAGTGGATCATTTGCTTCATAACGCTCAAGTACTAATCTAGCCTTTTTCTGCAAATGAATATTTTCTTCTGACCATCTAAACGCATCATCAACTTCTACCGTCGAACAAAGGGTTGAAAAAATAGAGGAATAAGAACGTGCATGAACCGCTTCCATGAAGGCAATATTCGTCAAAACTGCCTCCTCATGCTCTGTTATCGCATCAGCCAGAAGCGAAATGGCTCCTACGGTGTTTTGAATTGTATCTAGAAGCGTTAATCCTGTAAAAACACGAATTGTTAGCTTGCGTTCTTCATCCGTTAAGCTTGACCATGAGGGAATGTCATTGGAAAGTGGAACCTTCTCAGGTAACCAAAAATTCCCAGTTAAGCGGTTCCATACTTCAAGATCTTTCTCATCATGTAATCTATTCCAATTAACAGCACACACAACAGGATTTTTGGTTGTAATCTTTGTCATATGATGATCTCCTATAAACTGCACGAAACACAGCCATCAACTTCTGTTCCACTTAATGCTACTTGCCGTAATCGTACATAGTAAATACTCTTGATACCCTTTTTCCAAGCATAAATTTGTGCGCGGTTAATATCACGTGTGGTCGCTGTATCAGGAAAAAATAATGTTAATGAAAGACCTTGATCAACATGCTGTGTTGCAGCAGCATAGGTATCTATAATTTTTTCAGGACCAATCTCATAAGCATCTTGGTAAAAATTCAAATTCGTATTATCCATATAAGGAGCGGGATAATAAACGCGCCCAATTTTTCCCTCTTTGCGAATTTCAATTTTTGAAGCAATTGGATGAATGGAAGAAGTGGCATGATTAATATAGGAAATAGATCCCGTAGGTGGAACTGCCTGCAAATTGCGGTTATAAAGCCCATACTCAATAACTAATTTTTTGAGTTCCTGCCAATCCTTTTGATCTGGAATAACAATATTATTCCGTGCAAAAAGCTCTTGCACAAGCGGAAATTGCGGTTTCCATTCTTTTTCAATATATTTTTCGAAAAAACGTCCATCTGCATAAGCTGATTTTTCAAACCCTGCAAACATTTCTTGACGTTCGTGCGCAATTAAATTGGAAGCCCGTATGGCGTGATATGTCACAATATAAAAATAGATATTGGTAAAATCAATCGCTTCTGGAGACCCATAATAGATCTGCTCACGCGCTAGAAACCCATGCAAATTCATTTGTCCCAAACCAATCGCATGACTTTCAGCATTGCCTTTCGCAATGGAAGGCACACAAGCAATATTGCTCATATCCGAAACAGCAGTAAGAGCACGAACAGCAGATTCCACGGTCTGTCCAAAATCAGGACTTTCCATTGCTTTGGCAATATTCATGGATCCAAGATTGCAGGATATATCACTTCCAATCGTGCGATAAGTTAAATCTGTCTCCAGTTCACTCGCCTCACTCACCTGCAAAATTTCTGAACATAAATTGCTCATACTTATGCGCCCAGCTATCGGATTCGATCGATTAGCAGTATCCTCAAATAAAATATAGGGATAACCGGACTCAAATTGAATTTCCGCTAATGTCTGGAAAAAAACGCGTGCACTTATTTTCTTTTTACGAATCTTTGCATTATCAACAAAAGAACGATAATGCTCCGTTAAAGAAATATCGCTAAAGGGCTTACCTGTCACACGCTCGATGTCATACGATGAGAAGAGATACATATCCTCATTATTCCGTGCAAGCTCAAAAGTAATATCAGGAATAACGACACCAAGCGAAAGCGTTTTAATTCTAACTTTTTCATCAGCATTTTCACGCTTTGTATCCAAAAACTTCATAATATCTAAATGATGAGCATGCAAATAAACAGCTCCAGCCCCCTGTCGTGCCCCAAGCTGATTGGCGTAAGAAAAAGAATCTTCCAAGAGTTTCATCACCGGTAAAACACCTGAGGACTGATTTTCTATTTGCTTAATTGGCGCCCCTGCTTCCCGCAAATTCGTTAAACAAAGCGCTACACCTCCACCACGTTTTGAAAGCTGCAAAGCCGAATTAACCGAACGACCTATCGATTCCATATTATCTTCAACACGTAGCAAAAAACACGAAACCAATTCACCTCGTTGTTTTTTCCCAGCATTTAAAAATGTTGGTGTTGCCGGTTGAAAACGTCCTGTAATAATTTCATCCACAAAACTTTCAGCAAGAGCTTTATTCCCTTGTGCCAAATATAAAGCTACAAGACAAACGCGATCTTCATAACGTTCAAGATAACGTTTCCCATCAAAAGTCTTCAGTGTATAGCTAGTATAATACTTAAATGCGCCTAAAAAGGTAGGAAAACGAAACTTAAATGCATAAGCACGTTTAAAAAGCTTTTTAATAAAAGAAAAATCATAAAGCTCAAATAAAGCTTTTTCATAATAACCTTCCTCTATTAAGTAATCTATTTTTTCCTTCAGGTTATGAAAAAAAACTGTATTTTGATTAACATGCTGAAGAAAATATTGCCGCGCAGCAAGCCGATCCATATCAAATTGAATATGACCATTTTCATCATAAAGATTAAGCATCGCATTCAACGCATGATAATCAGTAATCTGATCCGATTTCTGCGATTGTCCTATACCAATTGTTTCCAAAATCTTTCCAATCCCTTTTTTACATAAATAACGTCTTCATCAGTTCCACGCAGCTCAAAACGATAAAGGCAAGGTACACAACATTTTTCAGCAATAATTTTACTTGCTAGATTATAATAGCGACCAAAATTACGATTCCCACCGCCAATAACACCACGAATTAATTTTCGGTTCTCAGCTTCATTAAGAAACTGGACAACGGCTTTCGGCACGGCCCCTCTTCCTTCGCCATCTGCATATGTAGGAACAACCAATACATAAGGTTCACCAACCAATGCAGAAGGCTTTTTTTTATCAATTTTGAAGAGTCGTTGCCCAAGCTGCGAGACAAAATGTTCTGTATTACCCGTTGCACTCGAATAATAAACAATAAGCCCCATTAAGCACAAAGACCACTAATCATATCTGGTCTAAAACCAGACCAATGATTTTCACCACAAACAACGACAGGAACCTGACGATACCCCAGAGATTGAACAAAACTGTATGCTTGTTCATCACAAGAAATATCAACAACACGATAATGAATGCCTTTTGCATCAAAAGCGCGGCGTGTAGCATCACATTGGACACAAGATGGTTTGCTATAAATAGTGATCGACATTTTCTTCAACTTTCACAATTCCAAACAATCAACCCTGAAAGGTCAATCTAATAATTTTATAGGTACTCAAGAATAACAAAAAATAGAAATTGTACGCAAAACATGTGGTTATTTTCAAATAATACACAGCTTCCTGAACATAACAGAATTCCTCATCAAATAACTTCAAACACTATGATGAGAATAAGCGATTATTCTACAACTTAAATGGCAAAGCCCCCTAGTTATAAAACAATCTTTTGCTTGCATTACAATTCCCTCCTGCTGTCTAAAAAACTAATGTTCTAAACTACCGTTTTTCAAGAGCTCTGTTTGCTCTTTTACGGCAAAAATCAATTACAAAAACGAAAGGAAATCCTTCCAAAAGAGACCCTTCAGTAAAAATACTGCTATACCTTTGGCCAATAAACTCTTTACAATAATGGAAATAACTTAGATACCAAACGAAACACACTAACACCCTCTCTTGTGCTTATTTAGAATCACCAATCATTTTGATACTATATATAGTATATACTCTCTCTCTTTCGTCAAGGTGAATTCAATTATTATTTTTAATTTTCCACGATCTTCCCACTAAAATTTTCAGTACTCAAAACTATGTAATAATATAACATTTTGTTGACAAACGTTATATTATTACATAGTTTCCAAAATAATAAGTAACGATGGTAAAAAATATGGATCTGTACTTCAATAAGACAACATTAGGCTATAGGAATAGAATAGCAATAAAGAACTTTTCAGCAAAGTTAAAAGCTGGTTCATTGGTTGCAATAACAGGTGATAATGGCGCTGGAAAATCGACACTGCTAAAAGCCATCGCCGGATTGATTAAACCTCTTAAAGGAAAAATTACAAAACCAAAAAAAAGCCGCATTGCTTATCTTGCTCAGCAATGTGATGTGGATAAAACATTTCCAATTGATGTGAAAACGCTTGTAAAAACAGGACTGTGGTCTTTTTGTGGATTATGGAAGAATCAGCGCCCTTATGATTCTAAGATTCAAAATGCTCTTAAAATGGTTGGGCTTACAGAACTCGCACCCCGTTCGCTTGAAACATTATCAGGCGGGCAATTACAACGCGCTCTTTTTGCACGTATCATTGTACAAGATGCCAATATTATTTTACTTGATGAACCTTTCAATGGTGTAGATCATAATACCCAAAAAGACCTTCTTGCTCTGATCACATACTGGCAACAGCAAGGACGCACAATTCTCACAGCACTCCATAACCCTCTCATCGTGCAAGAATTTTTCCCCCAAATGATTCAAATTGATCAACAAAACGCCTTTTATGGAGAAACAACACAGTTTTTAAACAACACCCTTCATCACGTTATGCCACCTCTCACATCCAATTCTTTTCCTATTAGCGCACAAAAACAAAATCTTCTCATCAATGATCCTCTCTTTCTTAGGTTATAAGACGTGTATACATTTTTTCTTGCCCCCTTTGTTGATTTCCAATTTATGCAAAACGCCCTTATCGGTTCTATTTTTCTGTCTATTAGCGCTTGTCCTGTTGGTGTATTTTTGATGCTCCGTGGAATGAGCTTGACAGGAGATGCTATCTCTCATGCCATTCTTCCTGGTGTTGCAATTGCTTTTCTGATTTGTGGTTTTTCCCTCATATCTATGACACTTGGTGGCATCTTCGCTGGTCTTATTGTTGCTTTAGCAACCATTTTGATTTCACGAAACAGCTTTCAGAAAGAAGATGCATCCATGACCGTCTTTTATCTTATTGCACTCGCAGCAGGTGTTATTATTATCTCACTGAAAGACTCAACAATTGAGCTGCTTCATCTCTTATTCGGATCGGTTCTTGCACTTGATGCACAAGCCCTTTGGTTAATCGCTACTATAATGCTGATTACACTCTGCAGCCTTTGTATTTTTTGGCGTGCACTCGTTTTAGAAAGCTTTGATCCCCTCTTTTTTAAATCACTCTCTCCATTGAGTAAATATATTCATATTTCATTGCTTGGACTTGTGGTGTTGAATCTGGTTGGAGGCTTTCAATCACTAGGAACATTACTTTCCGTTGGTATTATGATGATTCCAGCCATTACAGCCCGTTTTTGGTTTTCACGGCTAGGCCCTATTTGCGCGCTTTCCACTCTTTTTGGAATCATTTCTAGCGTATGTGGTCTCCTGCTTTCTTTTCATCTTTCACTTCCCTCCGGCCCTGCTATCATCATTGCCGCAGGATTTATTTATCTTGTTTCCTGTTTGATAAGTCCACGTGGCTTTATTGTAACATGGTTTCCCCACCTCTTTTATACCTCCTCACTTTAAGGAAAAAAATGTGCCTAAGTTTGCTCAAAAATTTGTTCTTCTTGGAGCTTTATTGCTTGCCCTTTCTCCATTTTCTGCTTCTGCACACAATAAAATCAAAGTTGTTGCGAGCTTTTCTATTCTTGCAGATCTCGTAAAAAATGTAGGAGACAACCATATCTCTATGACCACTTTTGTAGGTCCCAATGCGAATACTCACACTTATGAACCTACCCCCCATGATGCTCAGGCTCTTAGAAATGCTCAAATTATTTTCATCAACGGGCTTCATTTAGAAGGATTTATTGATCGCCTCATTACAGCAAGTGGTACAAAAGCACTTCTTGTCGAAGTTAGCGCTAACATTCCCTCCCTCAAAATGAAAAATCAAGAACATAATGCCCATCACCACCACAGCGTTATTGATCCACACGCTTGGCAAACAATTCCCAATGTCAAAATCTATGTGAAGAATATCGCTGCTGCTTTTTGTAAAATCGATCCACAATCCTGTACCAGCTACAAAAAAAATGCCGAAACCTACATCCAAAAACTTAAAATAGCACAAGATACCCTGAAAACAAAAATTGCTACCATTCCTAAAGATAAACGTATCATTATCACATCTCATGATGCCTTTGGCTATTTTGCCAAGGAATATGGTTTTACTATCCTTGCCCCTCAAAGTGCTTCAACAGAAACTGAAGCAACCGCAGCCGATGTTGCTAAACTTATAAAACAAATTAAAGCGAATAAAGCAACTGCCCTATTCGTTGAAAATATCTCTAATCCCCGTCTCATAAAACAGATTGCAAAAGAAACAGGCTTAACAATTGGTGGAACACTTTATTCTGATGCATTGTCAAACAAAAATGGCCCTGCAGCAACTTATCTCGATATGATGGAACATAATGTGAATACCATCATTGATGCTATCACAAAACATTAAGATCTTCTATAAAAGAGATAAAAAAGAGTTCATAAAATCGTAAGTCTATGATTATGTTACTAATGATGCCCCAACAGCTATAATTGATAACATTGATATGAAATAAAGTTACTTTTACAGAGAAATTTATACTCTATAGATTCTAAGATAGATAAAGTAAGTGGATTTATCGCCTCATGGTGCCCAAACTGTCAGCAGTAGCATTCTATTTTTCAATGCTTCTTTTACAATAACTCTCGACACTTGAAACGATTCATAAGAAGAATTTGGTGTCTCTTTCTTAAAGTATTTTTATTTATCCAACTTCTTTATAACATGCAAGTAGAATTAGTGTATGAATAAAAACCACTTGAAGAAAAAATGCCTCTTATGAAGAGTCTCAACACAATAATTGTTGCAATGTTGGAGACTGAAAGAGAGTATGATAATGGCCCCAGCTTGCATTTTTATAAGCATAAAGATGGCGATACACAATGGATTTTATGTTATACTACTTATAAACGACTGCGTGAAAAAATAGTTGGAACAACCTTGCAAGATATTTTTTAAAAAAAGTGCGTAAATTGGCAACCCAACAGCCTTCTGTTTAGGTATTCTGTTTTGTATGAGAGATGCAATTTTATTCAAAGAACGTAAAAAAATGTGTTCGGCAATGCTTAATTGCCATTATGTAAGAGACATTGGCTTAGATGTTTTTGAAAATTGCAATGCTAAATTAAAAGATGATGATAAAGATAAAATCTATTTTTTATTTGATGCTTTCATATTCTGCCTAAATTAAGCTGTCTCCTCATTTTAGAAATTACACAAGCAGATAAACTTATTCTACTCTGGCATACAAAAACTGAATACAACACCGAACCGTCTTCATATTTTTCTCAAACATACTGCTGTATAAAGTTTAGGTTGATTTATAAGCAACAAAAAGCACGCGCTTTATAAGAAAGTAATATCATAAAACCATTAATAGACTGGCAATATATTGAAAAAATATACCAGCTTTTATAAAATGCTTTGTAAAACAATAACATAATTGTCTTTGTCTCTGCTGATTCTTATAGATGTTCGCATCGATCCCTTATGTTATATTCATAAAGATCTGTTTGAGGATGATCTACAGGCAATTTTTAACTCAAGAATATAGAAAAAATCGATGAGATGTTACAGATGTGTTTCATCTGCTTTTATCGCTAAAAGTAATGAAAATTCTAAAACAAGCACGCCTTCTATCTCTCAGTGATTTTTTGCAACTTATCAGATACCCTTGCTGAGAATTGCATAGTGATTTACATGAGAAAAAATAAACTTGCAGCATGCGCGCATAGGTTTCTCTCTAATTTATGTGATTGGTAAAAAAAAACAAATGCTTCTTATAGGAGCTCTGAAACTATTTTAGATCATATGGCCAGCGGTAAAATAGAATGCGCCTATTCTCGTAGAGATTATTTAGAACAGCGTCGTATTTTGTGCATCAAATAGACTTCTTATGTTAGGGATCAAAGCTCAGATATGGGGCGCATCCTTCCTTATCTGTAACTCATTTTTTCTCTCTATTTCTCTCATTTGCTTTTATAATACACATAAATTATTACATCAAGAAACATATTATAATATGTTGTTTTTTATAACAAAATTATAAATGAGTAAAAATATGGTTAATAAAGATTTATTCTATATTGATATTTTTTATAATGAAAATGATGTTTGAAAATTATATTCTTCTTACAGACCGTGAAAATGCAAAATTTCTTCATATAAATGTTTTGACATTCTCAGCGCTATGGGACAATAGATCATTACCAAAACTGTTAAAATTTTGTTTTTAATCCCATCGGTTACAACCTGAGTTTGTAAATGTAATTGAGCAAGTCAAAACACACCATTATCATGACGCAGCATAAAAGAGAGTCGTATCACATCAATTAATGCTTACTTATTATTTGTGCGCTTTCCTGTGTTTTTATTAAAAGTATGAAAATTCTGATGAGCAACAGTGAAACTTAGTTTTTGACCATAGTCGTGTGTCAAGCGTTCTTTTATTTCAATCGTAAAGATGATACCATTCCAACGCGTTAAAACATGGCAACCTGTTCCAATAAGCTTGATAAGCTCAATTTTTGTGTGAAAGACAGGCCCTTTATCTGGATGTTCGCCCAATAAGATTATTTCAGGTCTGAATGCTAAAAGATCAGTTTCTTCACCATAAGAAAATGAATGCCCTAAATGTTGTTCTAAGACATAGCGATCAAGAAAATTCATAGGAGGAGAACCAATAAAATCAGCAACAAATGTTGTTGCTGGAGTATCGTAAATTTCCATTGGTGTTCCAATTTGCTCGATAGCTCCTTTATTCAAAACGACTATTCTATCAGCTAATGTCATAGCTTCTAGTTGATCATGGGTAACATAGAGGCTCGTTGTTCCTAATGAACGCTGTAGTGTTTTTATTTCAATACACATTTGCGCCCGTAATTTTGCATCAAGATTTGAAAGAGGTTCATCAAAGAGAAAAACACGGGGTTGACGTACAATCACACGCCCCATTGCAACACGCTGACGTTGTCCTCCTGATAATTGTCGTGGTTTACGATCAAGAAATGGTTCTATCTCCAAAAGCTTTGCAGCATGTGCGATACGTTTTTTAATTTCTTCTTTAGGAGTTTTACGATTTTTAAGACCATATTCTAAATTTCCACGAACTGTCATATGGGGATAAAGGGCATAATTTTGAAAAACCATAGCGATATCACGATCAGCTGGTTCACGATCATTGATACATTCGTTATCAATGCATAATTCACCTGAGGTAACTTGTTCAAGTCCTGCTATAATACGTAATAAGGTCGATTTTCCGCACCCTGAAGGACCGACAAGAACAAGAAGTTCTTTATCGGCAACAGTTAAGTTTAAATCATCAATGACCAGAATGCCGTTGTCATACTGTTTTTTTATATTTGATAACTGGATTATGGCCACAATTACTTCTCCGTTTCAATAAGGCCTTTGATAAAAAGCCGCTGCATGAAGATAACAACAAGAACAGGGGGAACCATGGCAACAACCGATACTGCCATGAGTATATTCCATTGAGGATCATGTTGAAGTGATTCGACAATAAGCTGTTTTAAAATAATAAGGATCGTTTGATGATTTTGATCCGTTGTGATGATAAGAGGCCAGAGATATTGTATCCATCCATAAATGAACATAATGATAAATAAAGCAGCAATATTGCTTTTACTAAGAGGAAGAAGAATATCCTTAAAAAATTTAACTGGACCTGCACCATCAACACGTGCCGCCTCTAAGAGTTCATCTGGAACAGTCAAAAAAAACTGGCGAAATAAAAATGTAGCGGTCGCAGATGCAATAAGTGGAATAATCATTCCACTATAGGTGTTGACCATCCCCAATTTTGCAACAATCTCATAGGTTGGAAGAATACGAACTTCGACAGGGAGCATCAATGTAACAAAAATAAGAACAAAAGCAGTTTTTCGGAAGGGAAAGCGCATGTAAATAATTGCATAAGCAGACAAAAGTGAAATAATAATTTTTCCAACGCTAATCCCAAGAGCCATAATGAATGAATTCATTAAGAGTGGCCAGAGGTTGGGCAAACCCAGCTGTGCAAGGCCATCACCAAAGATTGTTTTATAATTTTCCAGAGCATATTTCCCAGGCAAAAGAGGAAGTGTTCCTGAGTTAAATGCTGCTGAACTATGAGTTGATGCAATGATAGCAACATAAACTGGAAAGCAAATAATGATAATACCAACAATGAGAATAATATGGGTTAGAAATTTCAAAACAGGGCGATTTTCAACCATAATTTGTTTCCTAATATTGTACACGGCGCTCAATCCAGCGAAACTGGATAAACGTTAAGACAATAACCATCAACATCAATATTGTTGATTGTGCAGCTGATGCACCGATTATTTGATTTCTAAAGCCATCGTCATATACTTTATAGACGAGGATGCTCGTTGCACGCGCAGGACCTCCAGAAGTTGTATTATCAATAATACCAAAAGTATCAAACATAACATAATTGACATTGACAATAAGAAGGAAAAACGTCGTTGGTGAAATTTGCGGGAAAACCACTGTCCAAAATCGTTTAAAGGGACCAGCACCATCAATGGCGGCTGCTTCTATTTGAGAACGCGGAACAGACTGAAGACCTGTAAGAAAAAAGAGAAAATTGTAAGAAATTTGTTTCCAACTAGCCGCAATGACAATAAGAATCATTGCTTGAGTGCCATTAATACGATAATTCCATAGCACCCCTATTTTCTCGAGAAAAAAAGGGATAATTCCGATGGTAGGATGAAAGATAAACAGCCACAATATACCTGCCAATACTGGAGCAACAGCATAGGGCCAGAGCAAAAGCATTGTATAAGCCTTTTTTGCACGTATGACACGATCAACACAGACAGCTAAGAGAAGTGATATTGTCATTGAAGCGACAGTAACTGAGATGGAAAATACTGCGGTTGTAAAAAGCGATTGCCGATAAGTAGGATCAGAAAGAACGGTTAGATAATTCTCAAAACCAATAAAGGTTGTTGTAAAGCCAAAAGGGTCTTCACGCTCAAAAGATGATTTTATTGCTTGAGCAGCAGGCCAAAAGAAAAACAAAAAAGTCACAAGAAGCTGAGGAAAAAGCAGTCCGTAAGAAAGTAGACTATTTTTAAAATATGCATGTTTTTCTTGCATTCATAGGGCTCTTTAAATGTAGAGACTTTAAAAAAGTAAACAAAAAGGACTCAACCGTTTTTGTTGAGTCTTTAATGTTTAACAATAAAACGAAATTAATGATTAGATCTTTCAAATTCACGCAAGAGTTTATTTCCACGTTCAACGGTCTCATCTAAACCATCTTTCGGCGTTTTTGAACCACTAAGAACAGCTTCCAACTCTTGATCAAGAATGGCACGAATTTGTGGTAAATTACCAAATCTTATCCCTTTTGAGTTAACTGTTGGTGGATTAAGATTAATCTGTTTGATAGCTATATCCGCACCTGGCGTTTTTTCATAGAAATGTTGTTTTTTGCTCAATTCATAAGTCGCTTTTGTGGTTGGGAGATAACCTGTTTCCTGATGCCATTTTGCTTGATTTTCTGTTTTTGAAAGAAATTTAAGAAAAGCGGCTGCCCCAGCATATTCCTTTGGAGTATGGCCCTTAAACGCCCAAATAGAAGCTCCCCCAATAACTGAATTTTGTGGTGCTCCTTCTGTATCCTTATAGTACGGTAGCATACCAACCCCCACATTAAACTGAGCTTCAGAAACAATTCCAGCATGTGATCCTGAAGATTGCATAAAAATTGCACAATTTTGTGCCATAAACATTGGTGTTGAATCTAATGCACCTGCTGGACCACCATAACGGAAAATACCTTGATCAGACCACTTTTTCAGGTCAGTCCACATACGCACTTGTAAAGGTCCATTAAATGTAAGTTCTGAATCAAGTCCTTTAAAGCCATTTTCCTTCGTTCCAAAAGGAACATTATGCAACGCTGAAAAATTTTCTATACCAATCCATTGAGCGGCATAAGCCATTGTAAAACCACAAGTTGCCGCTTTAGTCTCAAGAATTTTCTTGGAAAAGTTTTCTATATCTTGCCACGTTCTAGGAGGCTGTTCTGGATCAAGCCCTGCTTTTTTAAAGATATCTTTGTTATAATAAAGGATGGGTGTTGAAATATTAAATGGCATAGAGACAATACGTCCCTGTTCATCGGAGTAATAACCACTAATAGCAGGGAAATAATCTGTAGGATCAAATTCTTGTTTTGTATCAGCCATAAGTTGATAAAATGGGTAGATTGCGCCTTTTGCAGCCATCATAGTTCCAGTACCAACGTCATAAATTTGAGCAAGTACTGGCTGTTTCTTTCCACGAAATGCTGCAATGAGTGAAATCAATCCCTCTTCATATTCACCGCGAAATGAAGAAACAACTTTATACTCAGATTGACTTGCATTAAAATCGTTAATGAGACTTTCAGTTTGCTTTCCTAATTCACCACTCATAGAATGCCAAAAGCTGATTTTTGTCTGTGCAAAACTTTCTGTCATCCCCGCTGTGGACATTATGATAGCAACCGTGGCCGCTATGGAAAGATAAAAACGACTCATGCTTCACCCTTTCTGAAGTGATGGAATACAAACTACCCCTAAATTTATAGTATTACACATGAACATGCTATGACAGTTTTATTTCAGAAACATATTCTCTCATTTAAACAGGAACCACCTAAAGGTCAAATGAATTTGTTTAAATTTATTTATTTTCTTTTATAAGCTTTCTTATGTATTCACGAAATACGCGTTTGTAACTATCTGAAAAAAGTGAGATGGCTTAAATAAGAAAAGTCACTTGGTAAAAAGATATAGATCGTAAATATCATTTCAATGACTATTTTAATATCTGGATTTACTTTTTTAAAAAGAATTGTTTATTCTTTTATTATTTGTCTTATAACTTTCGGCTTATAACTTTAACACGATGTTGCTACTGAATTTAAAGAAGAGACAAATAGAATTTTTTTAAAATTAAGAAAATCATTTTGAAGCGCTTAATAGTCTCTTTCCCTGTAACAAGATCACACCCCTCACGCAAAACAAAATGACACTGTATAACCAATTTCCATGCTGTTAAAAAATCTTTCAATACATCTACATTTCATGATAGCACCTATAAAATAAGCCCTAAAGCCTCTCCATTAAAGTATATAAGACTTTTTGTATGCCATCATTTTTACACTTCATAAAAGTACAAAACGACATCATCATGTGCGATCCTAATGCTTCAACAAATCTTGCATTTAAAATACGTTAAATGAATATTTTTATTCTTTTCTCAATCATTTTTTATCCACACACCAACCCTGCTTGTAATGTACAAACGAATGATTTTGATTGATTCATTGTAAAAATATTTGAAATAAGAGAATCTTACGTATTAAGGTCTCTTACTCACATGAATAAAATATTAATTATGATTATAAATCAATGTATTATTGTCGTATATTAGATAATTTTTCTTCTTTCATTACGCTAACTTTATGAAGATATATAGTTCCTTTTGTGTTGATGTATTTTTACCTTTGTGCACACAATTGCAATGCGAGATCAGGTTGATCTGTCGTAATATAATGTACAGGCATATCAAGCCAATATGATAACCGAGCTTTTCCATTAATTGTCCATACCCCTACAGTAAAACCAGCCTCAAGAGCTGATTCAATAAAGTTCTGTGAAACAATAGAGCCATCTAAACTTAGATCAGAATAACCTAATTGCTTCCATTCAGAAAAATGACGGTACATATCACCTTCGAAATTATCAACACATGGACCAGATGGTATTCCTGCTTCAATAAAAGGACGAAGGATAAAAGGATCAAAACTAATTGCAGAAACCCGTTCTGATAAATTTCGGCTTTTTATTAGTGCAAGCGCTTTTTGGGATAATATTGTTTCACGCTCCACTTCACCACATGTTTTGATTTCAAGATGCAACGCAACATTCGTTGGTGCTAAAAGATCAAGCACTTCTTCTAATAAGGGAGGTGCTTCTTGGCTTCCTTTTATGCAGAGTTGTTTGCGTGTTTCATTATCAATGTCGTGAATATACCCCTTTTTTCCAACCAATTGGTCTAGACGGAAGTCGTGAAAGACAACCACTTCACCGCTTTTTAGCAAATGAACGTCGCATTCAACTTCATCAACACCTAACGCTATAGCATTATTAAATGCCGAAAGGGTATTTTCAGGATAAAGATGAGCTCCTCCACGGTGTGCAACAACTTTTTTCTCAGACATGCAAAATCCCACACTTCTCAATTTTAAACGATATTGACGTACAGATTGCCAGATAAAAGCTTATATCATATGAAAATACACAATCATTTTTAAATGATTTTTTCTACACTTTTCGAATATCAAACCCTCAGTCATATTTTATTCTTAAAAGACTTATCCTTCATTTTAATTATTCCCATTCAATAGTACTAGGAGGCTTTGAGGTTACATCATATACAACACGATTAATCCCTCTAACTTCGTTAATAATACGTGCTGCTGTCTTACTTAAAAACGCCATATCATAAGGATAAAAATCAGCAGTCATTCCATCTACAGATGTGACGGCGCGAAGAGCACAAACAAATTCATAAGTGCGACCATCCCCCATAACACCAACAGTTTGAACTGGAAGAAGAACAGCAAAAGCTTGCCAAATTTCATCATAAAGACCGGCCTTACGGATTTCCTCAAGATAAATAGCATCTGCTTCGCGTAAAATTTCTAATTTTTCACGTGTTACAGCACCTGGACACCGAATTGCAAGGCCGGGACCTGGAAAAGGATGGCGACCAATAAACTGCTCCGGTAGCCCTAACTCTCGTCCTAGCGAGCGAACCTCATCCTTAAAGAGCTCACGTAACGGTTCTACAAGTTTCATCTTCATCTGTTCTGGTAGCCCACCCACATTATGATGGCTTTTAATGGTTACCGTTTCACCAATAGCAGACACACTCTCAATAACATCTGGATAAAGTGTTCCTTGTGCTAAAAACTCTGCACCTCCTATTTTTTTCGTTTCTTCTTCAAAAACTTCAATAAAAAGGCGACCAATTGTTTTGCGTTTTTTTTCTGGATCTGTCTCACCTTTTAAAGCATTAAGAAACACATCAGCAGCATTAACGTGAATAAGCTCTATATTATAATGATCACGAAAGAGCGTGAGAACTTCTTCAGCTTCATTCTTGCGCATCAGCCCATGGTCTACCAAAATACATGTCAGTTGATCTCCTATAGCTTCATGAAGGAGTACCGCTACAACAGATGAATCCACTCCCCCTGAAAGACCACAAATCACACGACTTTTCCCAACTTTTTGTCGTATCGTAGCAATTGCCTGCTCACGATAAGAAGCCATTGACCAATTGCCTTTAATAGCAGAGATCTTATGAACAAAATTTTGCAAAAGTTTTGTACCATCCGGTGTATGGATAACTTCAGGATGAAACTGTACCGCATAAAAATGTCTTTTTTCATCCGCAATAGCCGCATAGGGAGCTCCTTTTGAGGTTCCTATGACACGAAAACCTTCTGGTAAAGCTGCCACACGGTCACCATGGCTCATCCATACTTGATAACGAGAACCTTTTTCCCACACTCCATCAAAAAGGGCACTCTCTTCTTGCACTTCCAAAAAAGCACGCCCAAATTCACGCTCATGTCCAGCTTCAACCTTTCCTCCAAGCTGAATACACATGACTTGTTCACCATAGCAAATACCCAGAATCGGAACACCCGCCTCAAAAATTTCCATTGGAGCACGCGGAGAGCCCTCATCAATAACGGAATAAGGACTCCCTGATAAAATAATAGCTTTAGGATTTATGCGGCGCACAGCTTCTAAAGCCAATTGAAAAGGAGCAATTTCACAATATACCCCCATTGCTCGTACCCGTCGTGCAATAAGTTGTGTAACTTGTGAACCAAAGTCAATAATAAGAACAGTGTCTGGATGTGATATGCTCATAGAAAACCAATCAACAATTGTAAAAGAAAACTCATGAGAGTTATGATTTAATCTTTCTCTTTTCACAAGCCTGTTTTCTTAAGAAAAAGATTATTCTCGTAAAGTTTATGATAAAAAGTGTAAGAATATGGATCAATGTTTTTTTTGCAACACAGATAAAAAGAACCCATCTGTTTGTGTTGTGGCCGGCGACAAAGTAAGTCCATAATTTGAAAAAACTGGTTGCACAGGAGAAAAACTAAAATGTTTCTGCCAAAGCGCTGGCATATCTATTGGAGAAAAATGAGAATGTTGTTGAAGGAAATGGGAAATTTGTTCCTCATTTTCATCTGTAAAAAGAGAACAGGTAATATAGATTAAGCGCCCATTTGGCTTAAGATAAGCTATCGCTTCATTCAAAATAGCCCTCTGTTCTGTTTGGCGTTGTTTCACTTGTTCTAATGTTAAACGCCATTTCGCATCTGGACGACGACGCCATGTTCCTGTCCCACTACATGGTGCATCTAGTAGAACTCTATCCATCTGGCCTATTAATGGCTTCAATTCTTCTTTTTGTGCTCGTGTTTGTACATTACGAACACCAGCGCGTCGAAGACGATCAAAAATAGGAGCTAAGCGCGCTTTATCGGAATCATAAGCATAAATTTGCCCACGATTGTTCATATCGGAAGCTAAAGCTAATGTTTTGCCACCAGCACCTGCACAATAATCTAATACCTGCATGCTCTCTTGCGCTTCCACAAGGTGAGCAACAATTTGAGATCCTAAATCCTGTATTTCAAAGTGTCCTTTTTGAAAAGCTGGTTCCACTTGAACATTGGGATGACGATTAAACTTTTCAATCGGTGCAATTCTTAAAGCTTGCCCAAACCATGGAAAAGATTTAAGTTTGGTTTTTGCTAATTCTTTCAGCACCTTTTCTGGTGTTGCCTTTAGGTTATTTACCCGTAGGTCTAAAGAAGGACGCGTTGCTAACGCAGCCGCTTCAGTGATCCAATTATCACCAAATAAAGGACGCAGATGCGCTTGACACCATTGCGGAATATCACCACGAATATAGTCTGGAGCATCCACTAATTGCTGACCTTGCCACGATTTACGCTGTTTAGCCCCTAATAACTGCGGTGCAAACCGATCTTCTGTCAACTCACCGTCAATTTGCTCCAGCGTCATTTTTCCAGAATCTAATAAGGCACCAAAAACGATATCTCGGATATCATCACTCTCCATACGCCATTGTAAAGAATAACGTCGTCTTAAAACATCATAAACGATTGTACCAATAGCTGCACGATCACCTGCTCCAGCAAAGCGATGAGAAAGACCCCAATCCTTTAAAGCTTCTCCTACTGGGCGATGCTTCATTTCTATCTCTGTGAGAACATCTATTGCTGCTTGCAAACGCCCACCTAATCGCATTCATTTCTCCCATTAAAATAATAAAATTTTAAAGCATCTAAAAAATAATATTATCGCCTTCTTGCCAATGAAACCTTCTCAACGCCATAAAAAATTTACATTCAATCTTAAAACGATCTGATCATACTTTTTTATAAGATCCAATTTAGAGTATCTAAATTTTTCCTTTCATCTTCTGCCCATTCGTTTTTTATCCTTCTACCTCTTATACTAAAAGATACGTAGCCATCCATAAAAAACTTATTTCCGCCATGCATTACGAAAAAAACAAACTCTTTAATTTATTGGCGTAAAATAAAGTTTACGAGGATTGTCTGAACAATAGAAAAAATCTTCTCATAAAATTAAACAAGCTCATCTTACGTTCAACAAAAAAATTAACTTTTTAGAAAATGCTTGGAACCACTATTTGGCATGACCGTTTTTACTCTAATGGCAACTGCCAGACAATTTTAAAGGAGAAAATAATGACTTATAATAATGGAAAAACAACTTCGTCTAAAAGCCGTCATAATACAATGCCCTCAAACAACGGAAAGAAATCCGTTCAAAGTGATCAGACAAACACTCGCCAACGTGCGTCAAAGACTGGACGGAAGACAACAAAAAGTTAATTCTAATTTTATATAACTTATTTCATATAGTCTTAACAGAAAGAATTAGAGTTTTAACCTCTAATTCTTTCCTTTTTGGGATTATTACACCAAATTACAAACAGAAAAAGCGCAGTCTCTCTTTCTTGTTCTCGGCAAATTTTATATTTATGCAATATGATATTAGGCTCTTGTATCTTTAAACTGGCCCACGATAATTTGGACTCTCTCGTGTGATAGAAACATCATGCGTATGACTTTCATGGAGTCCCGCATTCGTAATACGTACAAACGTTGCTTTTTCACGAAACTCTACGAGATCTTTTGCTCCAACATACCCCATCGAAGCACGAAGTCCACCAGCAAGCTGATGTAGAACTGATGCTATAGGACCTTTATAAGCCACCTGCCCCTCCACACCCTCAGGAACCAACTTAAGTTCATCACGAACATCATCTTGAAAATAGCGATCTGCCGATCCTCGTGCCATAGCACCAACAGATCCCATGCCGCGATAAGCTTTAAAGGATCGTCCTTGATAAAGATAAACTTCGCCAGGACTTTCTTCTGTACCCGCTAAAAGAGAGCCAATCATAGCAGCACAAGCCCCACCTGCTAAGGCTTTAGCAAAATCACCCGAAGCTTTTATCCCCCCATCAGCAATAACGGGAATGCCCGCTTTTTCAGCAACTTCTGCAGCATTCATAATGGCTGCAAGCTGAGGAACACCAACACCTGCAACAATTCGCGTTGTGCAAATAGAACCAGGACCAATCCCAACTTTTATAGCATCCGCACCACTGTCAATCAAAGCCTGTGTTGCTTGAGCAGTCGCCACATTACCAGCAATAATAGCTGGAGAAAACGTCATTTTTTTAATACGCTCAACAGTGTCTAATACACGCTGAGAATGTCCATGTGCAGTATCAATTACTAGAATATCAACGCCTGCATCAATTAATCGTTCAGCCCGCTCAAACCCATCGTTCCCTACACTACTTGCAGCTGCAACACGCAAGCGACCTTGTGAATCTTTGGCAGCGTTTGGATTTAATTTTGCTTTTTCAATATCCTTAACTGTTATCAGTCCGACACAACGATTCTGTTCATCCACAACTAATAATTTTTCAATACGATGATGATGTAAAAGATACTTCGCTTCATTGAGTTGAACATTTTCACGCACTGTGATTAAATTTTCATGCGTCATTAATTCATAAATTTTTTGTTTAGGATCCGATGCAAAACGCACATCCCTATTTGTCAAAATGCCAACAAGCCGTCCAGCAGTTTCACCTTTAGCACCATTTTCAACAACCGGAATACCGGAAATACCATGAGAGCGCATCAAAGATTTTGCTTCTTCAAGTGTTGCATCTGGTCCAATGGTGACTGGATTAACAACCATACCAGATTCAAACTTTTTTACTTGGCGAACTTCTTCTGCCTGCTCTGCAGGAGACATATTACGATGAATAACCCCAAGACCACCAGCTTGAGCCATAGCAATTGCCAAACGCGATTCTGTTACCGTATCCATTGCCGCAGAAAGCAATGGCAAATTGAGCTTAATATCCGCTGCAATGCGCGTACTGAGATCCACTTGACTAGGCATAACAAGAGAATGACCGGGTTGTAAAAGTACATCATCAAAAGTCAGTGCCAATGCACCTGTCCCCGTTTCAACAATCTTTGCCATATCAAAATTCCTTTTATAATAAAACACCGCAAGAAGCTTTAAAATACAACTGCGGTTCTCATACATGGTAGATTGGCAAAAAATTATGCCATGCTACAAACAAAATGAAAAGAAAAATAAATATTTTTTTTAAGTGTGGTTTATAAAAATTTACAATTGTGATTCAATAGGTAACCAACTTATTATTTTTGCAAATGCGCGACGCCAAAAATTGCTTTCTGGCTCATAGTCAATGCTATATTTTTTTTCATTTTCAATAAAATCCCAATAAATACGATTATTATCACCAAGACGCAGATGATAGCTCATTTCCCCTGTGGTTTCTTCAGAAAACAACAAATCTAATCTTGCTGTAATGGGAGCACATTCAAAAAGAATGCCCATTTCTGTATTTAATGATGCTGATCTTGGATCAAAATTTAAAGATCCAATAAAAGCTGTTTTACGATCAATTAAAAAAGCTTTGGCATGTAAACTTGCCTTACTCGATCGAAACAATCGTAACCCATGAGTATTGCCTTCCGCTTTTAATTCATAAAGATTAACACCACTTTTCAACAATGCCTTACGATAAGGTACATAACCACCATGCACTAATGCTACATCAGTAGCAGCTAAAGAATTTGTCAGAATTTTGACATCAACACCCTTTGAAACCAAATTACTAAAATTCTGCGTGCCAACCTTACCAGGAACAAAATAAGGTGACGTAATCTGAACCGTTTTTTGGGCATTTCCAATAACCTTTGAAAGTGCCTTCATAAGCCAATTACTTGCTTTTTTACGCAATGCTTTTTCTGGAGGGTCAGAAAGAACAACAACTTTGTCTGCTAAAAATAACCGCTTTCCTGTTTGGATAAAACAATTAAAGTTAATGTGCTCTTTGACATAATCTAAATAAACTTTTGCAACTTTGGAATCACGAAACTTTCGTAATTTATCTTTCCAATAGCTAAGATCACTTGCGCTTTTAGGAACAACCAAAGTATGAATTGGCAAAACAACAGCACTATTCCAAAAATCATCAAAGATACTTTCTACCTTTTTAACAGAAGGACCGATTAACATCAAATCTAAATCTCGAAAATGGGATTCTTTACCAGCATCAAAATAAGAATCTGCAAGATTACGTCCTCCTACAAAAGCGACCCTGCCATCAACAATAAAAGCTTTATTATGCATTCTACGTGTTACAGTAATTGCCCGTAATATAATTTCTAAACCACGGCGTAAACCACCTTTACGCGATCGCCCTGGATTAAACATTCTCACCTCAATGTGAGGATGTTTATCTAGCGCAATATAAGCTGGATCACGTGCCTGAGCATTAATATCATCCAAAAGAAGCCGTACCCGAACCCCTCGATCAGCTGCCTCAACTATTTCACTTAATAATAGGCGCCCCGTTAAATCATCATCCCAAATATAATACATCAGATCAAGGCTACGCCCAGCCTCTGCAGCTCCTATTGCACGAACACAAAACGCATCCAAATTGCTGATAATGAGAGAAAGGGCATCTTTATCAATCCCCAATCCATTTTCTTTCTCAGCTAATTGACTGACGATACGATCAAGCTTAGTTTCATCTTTCTGAAGAGGTAACGCATAAGAACATTGCCCCCTAGCATTTTTCACAAAACGCCCATAGGTGTAGATTGCCAACATAGATGCAATAAAAAAAAAGAGGACAAAACCAATAACAATCTGTAAAAGAGTCAAAGAGGGCAAACTTTCTATTTTAAACTATCACATCATCAGTAATGCAAACAATAACACTAATCACTTTATCTTAATCGTATAGCAGGTAAAATGCCACTTCTTGCTTAAGAGAGTATAAATTTAATATTGATGATACAAAAATTTTAGCGGTAGTATTTAAAAGTTTTTAAAAATGCTTCTCTGTTTTAATAAATGTAAACTTAACTAAAATTGTATAAATTGAAACAAACGATTAAAATAGTCACATAAAATTTATATTTGATTTAAATCAACAAAATCATCCTCTATAGATAAATTTTATAATAAATGATTGTTTTCTTCAGCTTTCCCCCACGGACTTTATCAAAATTCACTCTATTTTTTGAAACGCATGCTTGTCATGAAGAGAAATTTGTTATGAATTTTATTTTCGTTCTTGATTTCTTATTGCTCTCAATTCTTCCATTTTTCTATAAAGTGTAGAGCGACCAATATGAAGGCGACGCGCAATCTCACTCATATGTCCTTTATAATGTTTAATCGCTTTCTCTATAATATCATGCTCCATTTCTGCAAAAGTACGTACATGCCCATCAGTATTCAAAAATTTTATCGATTCTTGCTCATTATCTTCTTGCATATTACCCTCAATGATATTGGGAACATTCATTAATGAATTTCCCATTAATTGCGGAAAGTCTCGAACAGTTAATAACGGTCCTTCACTGAGTAAAATCGCACGAAATAAAAAGGTTTCAAGCTCATTTCTATTGCCAGGCCAATCATACTGCATAAGCAAGGAAAGAGCAGAGCCTGCTAAACCATGGACATGTGATCGCCCTGTTTCTGTGATAATGCGATCAATCAAACGTTGTGTGATCTCTGGAAAATCATCCCTTAATTCTCGTAAAGCAGGAACGCTAATAGACAAGTGAGAAAATTGTTCAAACAAACTATGCAAAAAAAAGTTCTCATTAACCAAGTCCTTTAAACGCGATGTTGAAATAGCGATGATCCGAAAAGGAAAAAAATCTCCTTTTGTATCCCTTTCCCTTTCTTTAAGGTAATGAGCAAACCGTTTTTGCTGTATGGGCTCAAGTCGATCAATATCACAAAGGCAAAGTGTCCCTTTTTCAAGAGAAGAAACCAATGGTAGGAATTCTTTAAACCACTGCTGATTTTCTTCTTCTGGATCAACGATGGCTGAACATTGAAAGCGAACAAAAACACCCTCCGAAAATAATCCCTCATGATGAATAATCCGAGCTAATGTCTCACGTCCTGTTCCAGCTTCCCCCTCTATCAAAAGATTCTGTAAAGAAGTTGCTGCTTGTCTCGATTGTTCTAACACTATCTGCATAGCTCTACTTTTTACGCAAAGATCAGAAAACCGTAAATGATTCTCTTTTTTTCGCCGAATATCTCGAACCTCATGCTCCAAGGCAGAAATAAGAGCAAGGATATCCAACGTAACTCTTACGCGTAATAATGTTACTGGATGGATCCAATAATCAATAGCTCCAGCTGTTAAAGCTTTCTGGAGTAAATGCTGATTCTCTTGTTGTGCTATAACGACAATAGGAACAGAAACACCAGCAACTCTAATCATTTTAATCAAATCGCTCACACTCAAATCACTCATAACGACATCAAGGAGTGCAAGCACAATGTTTTTACGCCTGTGTAAAAGATCAATCGTACGGAGACCATTTTCTGCTTCAATGACACGATAACCAAAACCTCGCAGCATAGAAGAAAGTTCTATACGTCTTCCATAATCTTCACTCGCAACAAGAATGGGACCAACCATAATGTTAATAATCTCCTTTGAGACTACTTAGCAGCTTAATATAAAAATTGTTGTAAACCATAAGAAATATTTTACCTCTTGTGTTTCACTTACGAACTTCATCAAGCTGTCAATTAAATACAACATTAAGGCATTTTTTTCCATTTTTTTGCTTTTTCATTGATTTTTATCAAATTTTTCATATTGACTCATGGGGTAATTTAATAATGTTATAGAAACTAGAGAGCAAAATAATCTAAATAGAGTGCAATAAATGAAACATACCTATCATATTTTATGTCTTACAATTACCGCCTTGCTGTTAAGTGCCTGTAACTTTTCGCGATATTATAACTCAAATATGCCAACTGGAATTGATGGAAAATGGGTTGATGAGAATGGTATTATTTCTTCTTTCCACAATGGTGTTTTTGAAACGCATGCAGCAGATACAAAAGAAAAACTATCAGAAGGAGCATATAATTATCTCAATGCCCAAAATATAGAAATTGAAATACGCTCTATTCTCCGTGGAACAATTTCTAGAGTCAATTGTACAATGTCATATGACGCCACACAACTTCTCTGCACCTCACATACAGGAGCACAGTTTTTCCTTAAGCGGAAATCTTAAACAAAGTACAAGGGAAACCTCTCTTAAGAACAGAGGGAGCACACACATTAAGCAGGAGGCGATATCCTTTCTCCTCCTGATAGAAAATCCTCTCTAAAATACGCAAAGAGGCTAGTATAATCTTTACCCTGAAAATTTTCTAAACATTATGAAATGCGTAAAATAATTATTTTCTTCCACAAAATATCAGTAAAGCCACCTCACAATAAAATTGTAACTTTGTATCATTCAATCTATTTCAACCTAAAATAACATTTTATTTGATAGGGAAGCTTAATCTAAGCAGCGCCAATGCGCAAAAGATCATGAAAATGAACAATTCCTATCGGTTTTTTATCTTCAACCACAAAAAATGCACCAATCTGATGATCATTAATAAAAGCTGTTGCTGCACCAACAAGTGTATTTGGCTTTACAACTTTAGGAGCTTTGGTCATCACCTCGTCAACATTAAATTTTGATAAATTAAAATGAATGTTACGTGCAAGATCGCCATCAGTTACAATTCCGATTAGTTCACCTTCTTGATTCACAACACCAACACAACCAAAATGTTTTTCCACCAAAACATTCATCGCTTCAGTCATAGCTGTTCCCTGCATAACCAAAGGAATATTATCACCCTCATGCATAATATCACACACGTATTTAAGGCTTGCACCAAGGGAACCACCAGGATGATATATTTTGAAATCCGTTGCGGTAAAACCACGCATTTCTAAAAGAGAAACCGCTAATGCATCTCCCATTGCCAATTGCATAATTGTTGAAGTTGTAGGCGCTAAACCATGGGGGCAAGCCTCTTCTATCTTTGGTAATAATAGTACAATATCAGCTTGTCGTCCTAACACAGAGTGCTTACTTGATGTCATCGCAATAAGGGGGATACGAAAACGCGCAGCATAACTTATAATACCACTTAACTCTTGAGTTTCACCAGACCATGATAAAGCAAGAATAACGTCATCAGAGCCAATCATACCAAGATCACCATGATTGGCTTCTGCAGCGTGAACAAAAAAGGCAGGTGTTCCAGTTGAGGCTAAGGTTGCTGCAATTTTTGTCCCTATATGACCACTTTTTCCAAGACCAGTAATAACCACATGTCCACGAGCATTTCTAATAGTTTGAACAGCCGCTTCAAAAGAAGAAGAAAGACTTTCCAGAAGAGCTTTTTCAAGAGCTTCAAGCCCCTGCTTTTCACTAGCAAGTGTTTTAAGCGCTGATGCTACTGCACCTTGCAAAGCCATATGAGGAGACGGTATTGTCATAATCAAATTCGATCAATAAAATTAAGCGAGAGATCTATATCACTTTTCGACATTAATGGTTTCTAGTAAATTTTTCAATGAAGCAGAAACGTGGCTGTGCATATCAGCGCGTGCCAAAGAAAATGCAACGTTGGCTTCAATAAAACCAGCTTTAGAACCGCAATCAAAAGTGCGCCCTTTTACTTGCAAACCCCAAAAATCTTGCTCATTTGAAAGCCGTATCATAGCATCTGTTAATTGAATTTCATTTCCTGTTCCCCGTTCTTGAGTGGAAAGAATATTAAAAATTTCTGGCTGCAAAATATAACGTCCATTGATGTACAAATTTGATGGTGCCGTACCTTGTGCTGGTTTCTCTACCATTTTTGTGATTTCAAAACCATTTGCAATCTGTTTGCCTTTCCCAACAATACCATATTTATGTGTTTCTCTAGGATCGCATTCCTGAACTGCTATAATATTTCCCCCACCCACCTTTTCATAAAGGCTCATCATTTCAGAAAGACAGCCCTTTTTCGCTTGTATCAACATATCCGGTAATAACAAAGCAAAAGGTTCCCCTGCAACTAATTCACGTGCACACCAAAGAGCATGCCCTAATCCCAAAGGTTGTTGTTGCCGAGTGAAAGAAGTTGACCCTGGTAATGGCTGTAAACGGTATAAATGTGCAAGATCTTCTTTCTTTCCACATTCAGCAAGTGTCGTATATAATTCAACTTGCTCATCAAAATAATCCTCAATAACGGCTTTGTTACGTCCAGTTACAAAAATAAAATGCTCAATACCAGCTTCCCTCGCCTCATCCATAACATATTGAATAACAGGTTTATCAACAACTGTTAGCATTTCTTTAGGAATCGTTTTTGTCGCAGGAAGAAAACGCGTACCAAGACCTGCTACTGGGAATACTGCTTTCCGGATTTTACGCACACTCACCCTCCTCAATGAATTCATATAACTTTTTTGTTTTATTTATCATATGTTTTTACGAAATGGTAAAAAAGATATCTTATTGTTTTGATTATCATTATAATGAGCAATAAAAATGTAAAAAGAGTCTGAGAATTTATTGAAGGGATTAAAACGTATTATTTATTTCAGTTTTTTCCTCTTCTTGATCATATTATCGATTAAACTAAATACAAAATAAAGTTATTGCACATCTAATGAATTGAATATTAATGGGGATTTCAAAATGCAAAAAACAGAATTGAAGACTTTCTCTTTTTTAGAGAAGTCAATAGCTTGGAGAACTCTTCTCACTGGATCTGCCGTTATTTTTTCTGCTTTTTTAATGTTTTTTGCACCCCTTTCATATGCTGATAGCGGATTTAAACACTGGATTAAAGAATTTAAAAAAATAGCTATTGCTCACAATATTACCCCCTCTACGTTTCATATGGCGTTTAAAGGTGTTAATGCCATTGATCCAGAAGTTCTAAAAAGCGCCGCATACCAACCGGAATTTGTTGCTCCTTCATGGAACTATTTCGATAATCGTGTCCATGATATTGCAATTGAGGAAGGACGACGCCAAACTCAAAAATGGAACAAATGGCTTCTTCAAATTGAAAAACGTTTTGGTGTTGATCGCAATATTCTGCTTGCTATTTGGTCAATGGAAAGCAACTATGGGAAGGTTTTAGCTAATAAAAGTGTAATGCGTGATACCATTCGCTCTCTTGCAACTTTAGCCTATGCTGATAAAAAACGTGCAAAATATGCATATACACAGCTGATTGCTGCTATGAAAATTCTACAAAGTGGCGAAATTAAACGCTCTCAACTCACTGGATCTTGGGCCGGTGCATTGGGGCATACACAATTTATTCCAAGCAGTTATCTCGCCTATGCAGTTGATATGGACCAAGATGGACGGCGTGATATCTGGAACTCTGTTCCAGATGCTCTGGCTACTGCTGCTAACCTTCTCCACAAAAATGGCTGGCAACCTAATCTTATTTGGGGAGTAGAGGTAAAAGTGCCGCAGAGGAAAACCCTTCCTGAAGGCTGGTATTCCTTTGAACAATGGAAAAAATTAGGTGTAAAACACGCAAATGGGCACCCTCTTCCTACATCAGCTGAACAAGCAACATTAAAATATCCAGATGGAGCAAAAGGACCTATATTTTTAGTCACAAAAAATTTCTTTGTTCTGAAACATTATAATAATGCAGATCGTTATGCGTTTGCTGTTGGCCTTCTTGCTGATCGCATTGCTGGACATCCTAGATTGGTGCATAATTGGCAAAGACCTTTTCAATCTATTACTTTCCAAGAATGTAAAGAACTGCAATCGCGCTTAAAGACACTGGGCTATTATAAAGGGAATGTTGATGGAAAAATCGGAACAGCCTCTCGCGAAGCAATTAAAGCTTTTCAACTGCGTCACGGTCTAAAAGCAAATGGATATCCATCATCTCAAGTGCTTTTTCTCCTTCGCAAACAATAATGGAGAATAAGGTTTTGTCTCTTTCTCGCCTGATATACTTGACATTATTGCTGTTTTCACTTTCTATTGTGGGGATCTTACAGCCATCCCCAAGTAAAGCAACGAACTTCTTCAAATGGTTGTCACAACAAAACAAACAGACACAGCAGCCACCGCAAATTATAGAACAAAAAATAGACAAGCCGCAAAAAAAGATCGTAACACAAAAAAACATACAAAAGCTAAAAAATGAGAATGCAAAGCGCATTCTTGTCATAGGGGATTTTGCAGCTTCTGCTGTTGCTGATGCACTTAAGAAATTTTTTATAAATAATAGCGATATCGTTATCATGAACAACACAATGCCAGCTTCCGGCTTAGTTCGAACGGATTATTATTCTTGGCAAAGCAATATTTCTAAACTCATTGATCAAAATAGCCCCGATGTTATTATCATGATGATCGGTGCAAATGATAATCAACCCATCACAGACTCTCATAACATGATTAACACAGATCAGTCAGAATGGATACGCATCTACAAACAAAGAATTATCGAAATTACTGAAAGTCTTCACGCCTCTGGAAAATCATGGATATGGATAGGTCAACCTTCTTTTGGAAATGACCTTTTGACACAAAAAATGAAAATTTTTAATGCGCTCTATAAACAAGAAACAGAAACAGCAGGAGGGTATTTTCTCGATATCTGGAGCGGCTTTAGTGATGAAGAAGGAAATTTTTCTTTTTCAGGCTATGATATTAATGGAAAAATAACCAAATTACGCACCAATAATGGCATGCATTTCACCCCTGAAGGAAAGAAAAAACTTGCCTCTTATTTAGAAAAAACATTGAAAAATATTTCAAATTTTTATGCCTTTTCTCATGAAAATTCTTACTCAACCGATCAAGTTATTCAAAAACTTATACAAGAATCAGAGAATCAAGAGCGGAGTAAAATTATGCGTCAGCCTCCAATGAGCCTCGATGATATGGCACAAAAAAACACTCACCTTTTAGGCAAAAGAAAGTCAAGTTTTATAAAAAAATCATGGTTTCCACCAAATGGGCATCAAAAAGATCGAGCTGATAATTTTTCTTTTCCATAATGTCTATTTAAAATACAAAATCTATTTTCCTCTATAAACAAAAAGCGAATAAGATAAAAAACTCTGTTTACAGAGCTATAATGAAGAGAAAATTTGCATAAATCGCAACTGTACCTTTCGAATAATATGAAAACGGCATGGTGTTAACCATACCGTTATATCTTATAGTCCACGTTTGTTAATCATTGCCTCTGGTAAAGGCATTCGTCCCCGAAAAGCTTTATAAAGCTCCTCTGGATCACGACTTCCTCCAGCGGAGTAAATAAAACGTTTCAACTTATCAGCAAGCTCTGAATTAAAAACATCTCCCGTTTCTTCAAAAGCTTGAAAAGCATCAGCATCAAGGACTTCCGACCACATATAAGAATAGTAACCAGATGCATAACCATCCCCCGCAAACACGTGCATAAAATGTGGGGGACGATGACGCATAATAATTGTATCAGGCATTTGCAGCTTTTCTAATTCTTGGCGTTCAAACACTGTTGGATCAGTGACTGTTTCGCCTTGATGAAAAGCCATATCCACTAAAGCTGATGAGATAAATTCAACGGCAGAAAATCCTGCATTAAATGTCTGTGCTACTAAGACTTTATCTATCAACTCTTGTGGCATAGGATGGCCTGTTTTTGTATGTATAGCATAAGATTTTAATATCTCTGGTACTGTTAACCAATGTTCGTAAAGTTGAGAAGGTAGCTCAACAAAATCACGTGAAACAGATGTTCCCGACACAGATGGCCATGTGACATCAGAAAGCAAACCATGCAATGCATGTCCAAATTCGTGGAAAAGCGTACGTGCATCATCAAGTGATAAAAGAGCAACTTCCCCTTTAGATGGTTTAGCAAAATTACAAACATTGTAGATAATAGGCTTTTGTCCGCCATCCAATTTATGTTGTGATTGCAAACTACTCATCCACGCACCGGAGCGTTTTGAAGAACGTGCAAAATAATCACCAATAAAATGCCCAAGTAGACTTCCATCAGACTTTTTTACTTCCCACAAACGTGCATCAGGATGCCAAAGTGTAACAGCGTTTTTTTCTTCAAATGTAATGCTAAAGAGTTTTTCGGCTACCCCAAAAGCCGCTTTAATCATAAGATCAAGCTGAAAATAATATTTAATCTCAGCGCTATCGAAAGAAAGTTTTTCAGTGCGAAGCTTTTCAGCATAATAACGCCAATCCCAAGCAGCTAAAGATTCATTGCTGCCCTGATTGTTGGCAAAATTTTGTAAGTCAATTTGCTCAGTAGAAGCTTTCGCTCTTGCGCGCTTCCATACAGGCATAAGCAAATCCATAACGGAATCAACACTTTTAGCCATAGTATTATCGAGCTTCAAATCTGCGAAAGATTTATATCCCAATAATTTAGCCTGCTCATCTCGAAGCGCAACAATCTCTACAATAATTGTTTTATTATCATTCTTGTTATTATTTTCACCACGTTTAGCCCAAGCTTGGAATGCAACCTCACGCAAATCACGACGATCAGAGAATTTTAAAAAAGGTTCAACAATCGAACGTGCTAGTGTTAATGCATACGCTTCTTCATTGCCTCTTTCACACGCAATTTCCTTCATTGAAGCAATGAGATCTTGCGGTAAACCAGATAAGTCTGTTTGTTTTAAAAACAGAATCCATTCAGCTTCATCATTTAAGACATTTTGTCCAAAAGTAGCATTTAAAAAAGCAAGTCTTTCATTAATTTCCAAAAGCCGTTTCTTAGCTTTTTCATCGAGTTTTGCCCCATGACAAACAAACTTTTTCCACCATAATTCAAGAACACGTGTTGTTTCACTCTCAAATGTGCCCAACTGCGACTGTTTATAAAGCATATCTATTTTCGCAAATATCCGCGCATCCATCATCATTTTTGAAGAATAACGAGAAAGTTTTACAACGAACTCTTGCTCTAGCTGTTGAATTAATACATTCGTATGAGCACTGGTGCGTAAGAAAAATATTGAACAGACACGATCAAGCGCTTTGCCGCAAAGCTCAAAAGGCTGCAAAAAATTCTCAAGCGTTGGTGGTTCTTGCACCATCGCAATTGCCTCTAGTTCTTCTTCTGCTTCTTGAAGTGCCTGTTCAAAAGCGGGTTTAAAATCTTCGTCACTTATAGAAGAAAAATCAGGAAGACCTAAAAATCCCTTCCAGTCCAGCACTGCTGCTTTTGTCATAATACTTTATGTCTCCATTATAAATTTAAACTGTAACAATTATCTTTACGACACAAATTGATAACATACTAAAACTATTTCGTGAGTTTCAAAACTACCTTTCAAAACCCTATTGAATAAAAAACCTGAAAATCGTAAAGTTCTTTCATTCAAACCATATTATATTGAAGCAATAAAGATTATTCGCTCGCACATCACAATAGAATTGCATATTAACAAAAACACTTGGAGAAAAGCATAATCTCCACTCTTTATAAAATATTGCTTTAGATTCTTTTGAAAATCGCAAACTACATTAAAGAAATGATGGTAAAATCAGAACTGATTTTTACATTTACGTTTTTATATTATCCTCAAATTAAGCTGTATTCTCGTTTTAGTGATTCAGAAACTTGTTTATAACTTATAATTTACCCTTGACTTTACTTCAAATATTAACAATTGGGAATATAGCTGGGGAGTTTTTTTTAAATCTTCCATAAACTTTTGTTTTTATCTCATCTATTATCTAGATTTACAACTCTCCAACTCTTCAGGAGGTACTTTATCATGACTGAAATCAAAACGGCCTTCGACTTCAAAAATTTTTCTCCTGAAGCTCTCGCTGAAAAGTTAAAGAACCAGCATTTTGCAGACTCTATTGATATCATCAATGACCTCGATATCATGGAACGTGTAACTATTCTTAGTCTTCTGCCTCTTGATTATGTTATCGAACTTTTTGATAAACCAGAGCTTGAGCAACCTGCTGCCATCCTAGAACTTCTCCCTATAAATCGTGCTGTTGAAATTCTTGATGGCATGTCTGCCGATGCTGCTGCAGACGTCTTTCAAGAAATGGATAAGGAAACCCGCACACGACTTTATGCCTTGCTTAACCCCTTAACGCGCGCTGAACTTAAAAAACTCACCAGTTATCCTGATCATACAGCAGGAGCACTGATGACAACAGAGTTTATAGCCGTTCCTTCAAACTGGACCATACAAAAAACTTTGGATCACATTCGTGAGGTCGAGCGAACACGTGAAACAGTTTATACCAGCTATGTAATTGACCCCAAAACAGGTACTCTTCTCAAAGCTGTTTCCCTGCGTAACCTTATTCTTGCCTCACCTGATGAACAAATTCTTAATGTCCCTACCCATGACTCGCCCATTACAATATCACCTTTCACACATCATGAAGATATCGCACGCCTTTTCCAGCGCCATGATCTTCTCTCTGTGCCTGTAGTTGATGAAAGTAACCATGTCATTGGCATTGTAACCGTTGATGACGTGCTTGATACTATGGTCGATGAAATGAATGAAGATGCCTATAAATTTGGGGGTATGGAAGCACTTAATAAGCCCTATATGCAAATTAAGTTTCCTGAAATGATGAAAAAACGCGGAGGCTGGCTCGCTTTACTCTTTATCGGTGAAATGCTGACAGCAAGTGCTATGCAACATTTCGAAACAGAACTCGAAAAAGCGATTATTCTTACACTGTTCATACCTCTCATTATGAGCTCAGGAGGAAATTCCGGCTCACAGGCTACATCCCTTATTATCCGTGCATTGGCTTTACGTGAACTCACGTTGAAAGACTGGTGGAAAGTGATCATTCGTGAAATTCCAACAGGACTATCCCTTGGTCTCTTACTAGGAATTATTGGTGTTACGCGCATTGCTCTTTGGCAAAAACTGGGTATCTACGACTATGGCCAACATTGGATTGCTATTTCGACAACAGTGGGTACAGCTTTAGTTGGAATCGTTACCTTTGGTTCTCTTTCTGGATCTATGTTGCCTTTTATTCTTAAAGGTTTAAAATTTGATCCAGCAAGTGCTTCTGCTCCTTTTGTGGCAACTTTAGTAGATGTCATGGGCATTATAATCTATTTTTCTGTAGCTTCTCTCATTTTGTCAGGAACTCTTCTTTAAACATGTAAAGTAAAAACTCTTACTTATGGAAAAATCTTGTCATGTAACCTAAGATTCTTTCCATAAGAGAATAAGCTTTATTATTTATTTTCTAGCGCACCGCTCTATAGATAATTTATTATTTTTTTGAATAACAGCTCCGAATAACGTAATTTTACCTCATCATAAAGCTTCTCATATTAAATCGATTAAAGTCATCTTCTTGCCAGTCACAAACGAGATCGGTGTATGTCTAAAAACTATTCAAGAAAAAATAAAATACTTCTTATATCCTCTCTCTCTCGTATCAAAAACTGGCGCAATATTGACAGCTGAGAAAGAATAATCATGATGATACTCAACAGGCCTTATATTTCTTCACAAAGGCGTTAATAGTATACTATTCGCGTATATTATATCATTTATGAGCTCTATCATGGAATGGATGTAGGTACGTTAAGCAATCTCTCTTAAGTACATGAATATGCAACAAAAAGTATATGCTGTTTAAAGTGTTCTGTTTGGCATGAAAAGCATACTCCTATTAGAGAGTGCAATTAACAAAAGTAAGGCAATGCACTATCTCCATGGTTTAAAAGATATTACTTTAGATGCTTTTGAAATTATAAATTGGATTAACAGCAAAGATGGGAATTTTCTTTGGATGCCTTCATATTCTTTCTAAATAAGACTGTATGCCGAGTTCATAAATAAATCAAACAGATATAACTCTTGCCCAATCTGGCATACAAAAGCTAGAGCTTCTTATAAAATTCTTAATCATCTCAATATTTACCTCAAATATACGGTTGCATTAGATCTGGATTTTGATTGACAAGTTATAGAATAAGAAAAAGCTTTATTTAGAATAAAAATATTGTAAAATTGTCAATAAATTGGCTATGGATTGAGAGATATTCCGGATTTTTATCAATCTCTTTGCAAAACAACAACAATAATACAGCTAGCTTTATACTTACTCTTACAAGAGCTCATATAAATTCCTTGTGTCATATTGATAGAAATCAAGTTGACGGTGATTTTTTGAATAATTCTTAGCTCGAGAATAGAACATACGCACTATAAAAATCCTTTTACGAAGCTTCAGAAATTGAAGCTCAATAGAGCCTTAAAGACTTGGATAAATAGTTTTGCCATAAAAATATTGCCTCCATCTTCCAAAATTATAAAAAAACATGTAAAAGGTTTTCTAATAGTCAGGCAAAGAATGTAAAGACTTTGCCTCAAATGAAATTTCATTAAACGAAAAGAAGAAAATTTATGCAATTGCGTAACATTGCCATCATTGCCCACGTTGACCATGGGAAAACAACGCTTGTAGACGGGCTTCTCAAGCAATCAGGAAACTTCCGTGATAATCAGCGTACAAGCGAACGTATGATGGATTCAAACGATATTGAGAAAGAACGCGGAATTACAATCCTAGCGAAAGTGACATCTGTTGTTTGGAAAGATACTCGAATTAATATTGTTGATACACCAGGACACGCTGACTTTGGTGGAGAAGTTGAACGCATCCTCAATATGGTTGATGGAGCCATTGTACTTGTTGATGCTGCTGAAGGACCAATGCCACAAACAAAATTTGTCGTTGGCAAAGCATTGAAAGTAGGATTGCGCCCTATTGTTGCTATTAATAAAATTGACCGACCGGATGCACGCGTTGATGAAGTCATCAATGAGGTTTTTGACCTTTTCGCTGCTCTTGATGCAACCGATGAACAGCTTGATTTTCCTATTCTTTATGGATCTGGACGCGATGGATGGATGGCTGAAGCCCCTGAAGGACCAAAAGATCAGGGTTTAGGTCCTTTATTTGATCTTGTGACGCAGCATGTCCCTTCTCCTAGTGTAGCAGAAGGACCGTTTCGCATGATTGGAACTATTCTTGAAGCGGATCCGTTTTTGGGACGAATTATTACAGGACGGATTCATTCTGGCTCTTTAAAACCCAATCAAAATGTCAAGGTTCTTGGACAAGATGGAAAACTTTTAGAAACTGGGCGTATTTCAAAAATTTTAGCGTTTCGTGGCTTAGAACGGCAACCTATTGAAGAAGGAAGTGCTGGTGATATTGTTGCGATTGCAGGTCTACAAAAAGGTACCGTTGCTGATACTTTCTGTGACCCTACTGTCAATGAACCCCTTACTGCCCAACCAATTGATCCTCCTACTGTTACTATGAGTTTTCTCGTCAACGATAGTCCCCTTGCTGGAACTGAAGGCGATAAAGTAACTAGTCGTGTCATTCGTGACCGATTGTTAAAAGAAGCAGAAGGCAATGTTGCTCTTAAAATTGAAGAATCAGCCGATAAAGATTCTTTCTACGTTTCAGGACGAGGAGAATTACAGCTTGCAGTTCTTATTGAAAATATGCGCCGTGAAGGATTTGAGCTTAGTGTTTCACGTCCACGTGTTGTTATGCAAAAAGATGAAAATGGAATAACTCTTGAGCCAATCGAAGAAGTTGTTATCGATGTTGATGAAGAATATTCCGGTACTGTTGTACAAAAAATGTCTGAACGTAAAGGCGAAATGGTGGAATTACGTCCTTCTGGAGGTAATCGTGTCCGCCTTGTCTTTTATGCACCAACCCGAGGACTCATTGGTTATCAATCTGAACTTTTAACGGACACACGTGGTACAGCAATTATGAATCGCCTTTTCCATGCTTATGAACCTTATAAAGGAGACATTGCTGGTCGTGTTAATGGTGTTATGATTTCAAATGATAACGGTGAATCTGTCGCTTATGCTCTTTTTAATCTTGAAGATCGTGGACCTATGATCATCGATGCGGGTGTTAAAGTCTATCAAGGTATGATTATTGGCATCCACTCACGAGATAATGACTTAGAAGTTAATGTGTTAAAAGGGAAAAAACTCACCAATATGCGCGCTTCCGGAAAAGATGAGGCCGTAAAGCTAACGCCTCCAATTAAAATGACATTAGAACGCGCCTTATCGTGGATACAAGATGATGAGCTTGTGGAGGTAACCCCTAAAAATATTCGTCTCCGCAAACTCTATCTTGATCCTAATGAACGTAAACGTTTTGAAAAAACACGTGCATCAATTTCAAGTTAATTTCATAATCTCTTTGGTAAAATATTTATAAAATATTTAATTGTATTGAGCCTCACTATATTCCAGAAAGGATGTCTCTATGAATATTAAGGAAATACCCGTAGGCAAAAATCCACCAGAAGATATTAACGTTATTGTGGAAGTCTCCCTTGGTGGGCAGCCAGTAAAATATGAGATGGATAAAAAGTCTGGTGCATTATTTGTTGACCGTTTTCTTCATACATCAATGGTTTATCCTGGAAATTACGGTTTTGTCCCTCATACGCTTTCAGATGATGGTGATCCTATTGATGTCCTTATCTGTAATACCCGTCCACTTATGCCTGGTTGTGTTATCAATGTTCGCCCCATCGGAGCTCTAATGATGGAAGATGATGGTGGTAAAGATGAAAAAATTATTGCCATTCCCACTACAAAATTAACAAAACGCTATATCAATATTCATGACTATACAGACCTGCCCGAGATTACACTCAAACAAATTGAACATTTCTTCAAGCATTACAAAGATCTGGAACCTGGAAAATGGGCTAAAATTGAAGGATGGCGTGATAAAAACTTTGCTCATGAATTAATTAAGCAAGCTGTTGAGCGCAATAACAAAATATAACGATTTAATAAAATAAAGCCTATAAAAAATAGGCTTTGTTATTTATTTTTTCTACGAGATGTAATCTCTAAAGGATTGCCATATCTGCTTTAGCTCTTCTAAATGTGTTGAAAAGTAAAGTTGTTTGTAGCGAGATATTGCACCGTTTTTCAGAGAAATAGAAGAAGATGGGATTCTCCACTGCTTCGCAAGAAATTTAATGAGAGCTTTATTCGCTTTTCCATCTTCAGGAACAGCACGAAGGCGTATAACCAGATATTGTTTTTCACCATCCCTACATTCAACCCCTATTATTTTGTCAACAGATGATTTGGGAATGAGATATACAAACAAAATCAAGTTATTTTCATCAACTTGATAAAACATGTATTCGCCTCAAGTAATATTTCTATACATACATGTTTGCGTAAACGCGCCACATAAAAGTACGAATAAAATAAATAATAATGAACACTACAATAGGTGAAATATCAATCGTTCCCAAATTTGGTAAAATTTGCCGGATACGGCTTAGAACGGGATTTGTAAGACGATATAGAAAGCTTCCTATCAAAACAACAAAGCGATTGCGCGAATTTATGATATTAAAGACATAAAGCCAAGAAAAAATGACACTAGCGATTAAAATATCGATATAAATCTCAAAAATCAAATCAATCGTTCGAAGCAATGCATAAATCATGCGTCATCCCTTTCAATCAAGGAAACAGAAGAGCGTATAGAAAACCTTCATTAAAGCAGGTCTGTGTATCAAAAAATGGTTTTATATTTCAATACTCTTTTTTCTTGAATAAAAACCAAGCATCTAAATTCTTCATCTCTCTATTTAATGACGATGCAGTTAGAAAACAAATATCAAAATTAAAAATAGCACATAAAATAGAAGAAACGGCAAAAAATCTGAATATCCCTTATAGGATTAATCTTAAATCTCATCGTTTTAATTATTAATTATAAAAAACAAACAAACTAAAAACGGCCTTTTAAAGGCCGCTTTTAGTTTTAAAATTATTTCTGCAAAGCAGTCAAACGATTAAGAGCACTGCTAAAACCATCTAGCTGAACAAATAAATCATTCAAAGCTGGTTCACCTGCAGCAGCAATTGTCATCGCCAACTTTAACTGTTTTCCAGAACGTAAAGCTGCTACGTGATTTTTGTCAAAAACAACAGGAACCACACAACCTGCTGGTACACAAGTCCGGATACCGGTTTCGATAACAGCTTTTCCCTCATCAACTTGTAAACGAACAGGTTTAGAAACCAAAATGCCAAAAGGAACTGTTAAATTACCAGATACAACACCCTCAGCATCGAGAGTAAGGCCCATAGCCACAACAACACGCCCCTGCTCATTTACTTCTTGACGGTGCATAAAACAAATTCTTTTCCCTTCTTGTATACCACAGTTAATAGTCCACAAACCGTAGGTTTCAGTCAAAGAAGAAGCTCCATTTGGCAATGTCGCTGCCGCATCTTTTGATGCAGGAGGCTTTGAACTTGTTGCAAATGCAACAGATGAAATACTCAAGAGAGTAAAAACTATAAGTAAATTAAATAACTTTTTCATTTTATATTCCTGTTCTTTACATAAAAGATAAACATGTTTATTATTTATTATAATATAAAGCATCTTAATAAAAAAAGCTTTCTCATAATCATATAGCTTTTATAATGGTCTAAGGCTACCTCGAAATTCGCTGACAACTTTCGTATAAACGTGCTTTTTAAAAGAAACAGCAATCAACGGAAGGGTTTCTAGATCAATCCATTTCCATTGATCGAATTCCGCTTTATTGCCATCTGGTGGCGGATTAATCGCAATTTCAGAAAGCTTTCCTGTAAACTGGAAAGCAAACCATTTTTGTATTTGCCCACGATATTTATTTGTTAATGTGCACCCAATAAGTTCTTGTGGAAAATCATAATGGAACCAATTTTGTGCTTCTTTAATCAACTTTACAGATCGAATACCCGTTTCTTCATAAAGTTCACGATATGCCGCATCTAATGGTTTTTCATCTTCATCAATCCCTCCTTGAGGAAGCTGCCAACGATGAGATATGTCAATATCTGCATCTGCATGAATGGGCATCATTAAACGACGCCCAACCCACACTTTCCCCTCATGATTAAAGACAACAATCCCAACACATTTGCGATATGGAAGAATCTTCAAATTAATATCTGCATCCATTTAATATTCCTCAAAATCGCAAGCTATAGATATCAATTCTCACTTTAACACATCCTTATTGGGATCTGGTGGAAATGCTGCATTTGCCATTTCACCTCGTAACAGTTTATAAGCCTCATTCAATTGAATATCATCTTTAGGGTCTTTGGGAACAAAAGCAGCTGAACCAGATCCTTTATTACTCTCTCGTTTTCCTTTGATATGTCCTTTTAATGCAGACTCACCAACTTTTACATCATAACCTTTATATTTTTCAGGGAGTGGTTGCTCTACAATAATATCAGGTGTGATCCCTGTTCCTTGAATAGAAGTGCCTGATGGCGTGTAATAAAGTGCTGTTGTTAAGCGTAAAGCCCCATTTTCACCCAAAGGAATAATTGTTTGAACAGATCCTTTACCAAAAGACTGCGTCCCTAAAATTGTTGCACGACGATGATCTTGCAATGCACCCGCAACAATTTCAGAAGCACTTGCTGAACCACCATTAATAAGAACAATGAGCGGTTTTCCATTGATGACATCCCCTGGCTTCGCATCAAATCTTGTCACATCACTCTTTTTGCGCCCACGAGTCGACACAATTTCACCTTTATTGAGAAAAGCACTCGAAACATTAACAGCTTGATCTAAAAGCCCACCCGGATTAAGCCGCAAATCAAGGACATAACCTTTTAGCTTATCTTCAGGAATTTTAGATTGGATATCTTTAATTGCCGCTAGAAGATTATTTAATGTCTGTTCAGAAAACTGGATAACTCTTAAATATCCAATATCACCTTCAACCCGATATTTCACCGCTTTTACTTTGATAATATCACGAACAATCTTCACTTCAAATGGCTTATCAACGCCAGAACGAATAATTGTTAAGGTAATTGGTGTTCCAGGAGCACCTCGCATCTTATTAACAGCTTCATTCAATGTTTGACCATTCGTTTGTACATCATCAATTTTTGAAATAAGGTCTCCTGCTAGAATACCTGCTTTTGAAGCGGGAGTATCATCCATTGGTGAAACAACTTTAATTAAGTTTTTTTCCATAGTGACCTCAATACCAAGACCTCCGAACTCTCCTTTCGTAGAATCCCGCATATCCTTGGCTTCTTCAGCATTCAAATAAGATGAATGAGGGTCCAGTGATGTGAGCATGCCATTGATAGCATTTTCAATAAGCTTTTTATCATCTGGAACTGTAACGTATTGCATACGCACACGCTCAAAAACATCGCCAAATATAGCTAGCTTTTTATATGCATTATCTTCATTATTCGCAGCAACAGACTGCACCATAATCATTGAACAGGCGCCGAGCAATACCCCAGCGACCAAAAGAATAACTTTACGAATCATTTTGGCTCCTTCTTATTTTTTCAGTCTGCCACCAAGGAGTTGGATTTACAGGTTTTCCCTGCTTTCTAAACTCAATGTAAAGCATTGGAGAAGTTTTTCCTATATCCAATGCAACACTATTTGAAATAAATTGCATTTCCATTATACCCAGAGGCTCACCTGAAAGAACAAACTGCCCCTGTTTTACATTAATTCTCGACATTCCAGTAAGAATGATATGATAACCATTTCCAACATTGAGAATGATTAAATGTCCGTAAGAACGAAATGGCCCAGCAAAAGCAACAAAAGCATCCACAGGTGATATAACAACAGCTCCTGACTCTGTTTCTATCGTTTCACCAAAGCGCGTAATCTGCGAACTTTTGTTAGAGTGATGTATTCTTTTTCCTGAAACAGGAAAAAGTAAAGAACCTTTTCGGCTTTCAAAATTGGACTGTTCTAACAATTGCAAACTTTTCCGTACCTGTACTGATGCATCAGAGCTAAGTTTTGACTGACGGTCGAGCTCTAAAATCAATTCTTCTAAAGACTGCGCTTTTTTAGCAAGAGCAATATTTTTTTGTTGCTGTTCTGTAAGTTCTTTTTCTGATTTTTTTTGTAGTTTGTTTTTTTGGTCTAATAAAAGCTCTAGACGTTTTCGCTGCTCTGCTTGATTTTGCAGCTTTGTCTTTAATGCCTTATATTCCGTAGTAATGGAATTACTCAAATTGGTCAACTCCTTGAGTTTTTCTGTTAAATCTCGTGTTTTCTCTTGCATCTGAGGAATAACGGTACCTAATAAAACAGAACTACGTATAGAAGCCAACGCGTCCTCTGGCTGTATCATAAGAGCAGGAGGCGGATTCAATCCCATACGCTCCAAAATTGCAAGAACTTCCGCAAATTCAGCACGACGATTTTTTAAACTTTGATAGACTTGTACCCGCTTTTCTATCATTTTTTTAAGCTTTTCTTCCCTTTTAGCAATATCATCTGCTACTATACGTTCTTCTTTAGCCGCCTTTATGAGTGCATCACTCAAAACACGTTGATCTTTTTTTAAATGCTCAACTTGATGCATAAGAAAAGCAACACGCTCACGCGAAAGTGAAATATTTTGGCGAATTTCTCCTAATTCTTTATGGACTTCCGTACTCCTCATTGTATCTTCCGCATGCGATACAGAAAAGCAAAAAAATATACTCAAGAGCAGAATGACAAATATGACGCACTCCTCATATAAATATAGCATCTTTCTATGAAGAAGCTTTTTCATTTGCAAAAACCATGACACCTCATCGTATACATTAGAGATGCTTTAAATGGTGTCAGCTAAAACAATATTAATAAACATATAAATAAGTGCTAAAAATTGAACAAAAATATTAAAAACGATGATACGGATGATTATTTTCAATTGTTACAGCGCGGTAAAGTTGTTCTGTAAGAAGAATACGTGCAATTTGATGTGGCCACGTCATCAAACCAAAAGATAAAAGAAAATCAGCACGCTTCCTTATTTGTTCATTATGCCCATCAGGTCCTCCCAAAGCAATGACGACATCTCGAATGCCCTCATCACGATAACGCCTCAATTTTTCAGAAAAAGAAATTGACGAAATCGATTCTCCACGCTCATCTAACACAATTAATCGACATTTTTCAGGTAAAAATTCAATAAGTTTTCTCCCCTCTTCCTCCATACGTTGATAAACTGTTTGAGCACGACTTTCTGGTATCTCTTGTAACTTTTTTAAATGAAAGCCTATATCTCCAGAAATTTTAGAAAAACGATCCAAATAATGCTGAACTAATTTTTGCTCCGCCCCACTTTTCATACGACCAACCGCAAAAATAGAAATTTGCATTTTAATGATCTCCGAAGAGAAGCAAAGCCGTATCGTTTAAATCCGGCGTCATCCATATTTTTTCTAAATTATAAAAAAGACGAATTTCTGGACGAAAAAGATGAATGATAATATCACCTGTATCAATCAATACCCAGTCACCTCCAGCAAGCCCTTCTACACGCGCAAGCCCCTGCCCACTATCTTTCCAAGTATGTAATAAATGATCAGCAACAGACGATACATGACGCTGCGAATTTGCTGAAGCTATGACCATATAATCAGCCAAAGATGACTTCCCTCGAATATCAATAGCAACAATATCTTCTGCTTTTGTATCTTCTAAACTCTTGAGAATAACTTCAAGACTCTCACTAACAGAAAAAACTTTTTTTTCTTTTGAAGGCATAATATCGTAAGAGTGTTTGTGTGCAACGTTTTTCAGCTCAATATCCTTTCTTATCGTTGTGGAATCTAAAAAAGAGACTTCTCTAAAGAGAAGCAGAATCTTATGAAATGTTCAAGAAAAATCATTCTTCTTCAAACGAAGGTTTGTTGAAGATTGAAAAGATAAAGGTCCATGCAAATAAGTCCAAACTGGTGGCTTGATAAAAGGTAAGCGCCAACTTTCTCTCTCATCCAAACGAAAACGGCGATAAATATGTGCCATAGGAGAGGAAAGTGCTGACCGATTGCCTAAAGGACGATCAATAATCGCAATAGGAAGCATAGAGACAATATCACGCCATCGATACCAATGATGTATCGTTGTAAAACTATCTGCCCCCATAATCCATACAAAATTTACGCCACTGTAATGGGTAAGAATATGAAAAATCGTATCTACTGATACTTTGCTCCCTATAGCCTGTTCAAAACCTGTTAAGCGAATTTTTGGATGGTCAATAAGTTTAAAACTTAATTGCATTCTCTCCTCTAAAGAGAGCAACTGTGTACAATCCTTCAAAGGATTTCCTGGAGTGATCATCCACCATAACTGATCAAGATGCAAACGCCGAATGGCAATTTTTGCAACAAGAAGATGCCCCGCATGCGGTGGATTAAAGGAACCACCAAAAAGACCCACAACATTAGATCTTTCAACATGTGGCATACAATTTTTCCATGGAAAAAATGGTGTTCTCAAGCTCTAACCTGACCATTTCCTTTAACGTGATATTGAAATGATGTTAGCTGTTCAACACCTATGGGACCACGTGCATGCATTTTTCCTGTTGCGATACCAATTTCCATTCCAAAACCAAATTCACCTCCATCAGCAAATTGTGTAGATGCATTGTGTAATAAAATAGCTGAATCTAAATGATTAAAAAAATTCTTCACCACTTCTAAATCCTCAGCAATAATCGATTCCGTATGTCCTGATGAATAACGCTTGATATGAGAAATGGCTCCCTCAACACCCTCAACCGTTTTAACAGAAAGAATAGCATCAAGATATTCATGCGACCAATCTTCTTCAGACGCTAATTTGACATCTGGTATAAGAAAAACAATATCTTCTGTGGCGCGAATTTCACATCCCTTCTCCTGTAAAGCAGTTAAAACAGGAAGAAACTTTTTTAATGCTTGGCTGTCAATGAGAACTGTCTCAACAGCACCGCATATCCCTGTTCGCCGCAGCTTTGCATTTAAAACAATATTGCGTGCCATATCTAAATCTGCCGATTTATCAATATAAATATGACAAAGTCCCTCCAAATGAGCAAAAATTGGAACACGTGCATCAGACTGAACACGGGCAACAAGGCTCTTTCCACCACGTGGTACGATCACATCAATCGCTCCATCCAATCCTTTGAGCATTCCCCCAACGGCAGCACGATCTGTCGTTCCAACCATTTGGATGGCATCTTTAGGTAAACCAGAGCGTTCTAAACCTTGTACCAAAGCTAAATGAAGAGCATGAGAAGAATGAAAGCTATCCGAACCACCGCGCAAAATCGCAGCATTGCCAGCTTTTAAGCACAAAGCACTCGCATCAACTGTAACATTTGGACGACTTTCATAAATAATGCCAATCACACCAAGAGGTGTTCGTACACGACTTATATGAAGCCCATTTGGACGCGTCCATTCATCCATCACTTGCCCAACAGGATCAGACAAACGAGCAACTTGGCGAACACTGTCTATCATTGCACGTAAACGCAAATCATCTAATTTTAGCCGATCAATCATTGCAGCTTTCAAATTATTCTGAGCAGCATTCTCTAAATCTTGACAATTCGCCCGTAAAATTTCATCTGACTGAGCCTCTAGACTTAAAGCGATCATTTCTAATGCATTGTTCTTTTGCTCAGAAGAAGCAACGGCCAACGCTGCAGCGGCATAGCGTGCTTTTTGTCCCATATCTTTCATTTGTTCTTCTAAAGTCATCGTAACATCCACTCTGCCAAAACAATAAAAACAAAAGTAACTTTTTTAAACAGTATTGGTCAAGCAACGTACAATCATATCATTACGATGCACCATAGCAGAGCGCGCCTCATACCCAAGAATAGCTTCAATTTCTTCACTTTTATGTCCTATAATGCGTACAGCCTCATCTTTGTCATAGCTTACAAGTCCACGCGCAATCTCAACCCCATTTGTATCAACAATTGCAACAGTATCCCCACGTTGGAAATTTCCCTCAACGGCAATAACCCCTGCAGCTAATAATGATTTTCCTGATTCAAGGGCCCTAATGGCTCCTTGATCAATCGTCAAAACACCAGATGGATCTAAATGACCAGAAATCCATGTTTTCCAAGCATTGACAGATTTCTTACTTGCCGCAAAAAAACTCTTGCGTTCACCTTTGTCAATTGCAGCAAGGGGATTCATACGCTTGCCTGAGGTGATAATCATCGCCGTTCCAGCAGCATTAGCTATTTTTCCGGCTTCAAGCTTAGTCTTCATTCCTCCCCGTGAAAACTCTGAAGCAGCAACATCTGCCATTTTTTCGATATCATGCGTAATGGATGCAACAAAAGGTATAAATTCAGCCGTAGGATCACTATGGGGAGACTTTGTATAAAGACCATCAATATCGGATAAAAGTATTAAAAGATCTGCCCTCACCATTGTTGCCACACGTGCAGCTAAACGATCATTATCACCATAACGAATTTCAGTTGTTGCAACAGTATCATTCTCATTAATAACAGGCACAGCTCCCAAATATAAAAGCATCTCAATCGTTGCACGTGCATTGAGATAACGCCTTCGCTCCTCCGTATCAAATAAAGTGAGCAAAATTTGGCCTATTTTGAGCCCATGTTGAGCAAGCGCATCACCATAGGTTTTTGCTAACTCAATTTGCCCTAAAGCAGCACATGCCTGGCTTTCTTCCAATTTCAAAGCCCCCTTAGGAAGCTGTAGCAATGTCCTTCCTAAAGCAATAGCACCTGAAGACACCAATAATATCTCTACGCCTTTTTTGTGCAATTCAACAACATCATTGATCAAGCTTTTAAGCCACTCAACCCGTAAACCTGCTTGAGGATCAACCAAAAGGGCAGATCCAATCTTGACCACAATACGTTTATAGTGTGTAAGTTTTTGCGATCCAACAGCCATCTCAATCAATCCTGCTATCCCCACCGTTCTCCTCTTTGCGTGATATTTCAATAATATGTGCACCAGCACGCAGCACATTTTCTAAACCTTCGCGGCTAACCGCAGAAAACATCATAACTGGTTGATCCGCTGCTCTTTGCAAAGCTTCCCGTTTAGCTTCACGCTCTTCATGAGCGAGAGTATCTATCTGGCTTAAAGCTACAATTTCAGTCTTATCACTTAGATTATTTCCATATGCCTCAAGTTCATGACGCACAATTTGATACGCTTTTGCTACATCTTCTTCTTGAGCAGAAATCAAATGAAGGAGCACACGACAACGTTCCACATGTCCTAAAAAACGGTCTCCAATTCCTACACCTTCATGCGCTCCTTCAATCAATCCCGGAATATCAGCCAAAACAAATTCACGACCATCAATTCGTACAACACCAAGATGAGGATGTAGAGTGGTAAAAGGATAATCTGCAACTTTTGGCTTTGCCGCCGTTACAGAAGCTAAAAAAGTTGATTTTCCGGCATTGGGTAAACCAACAAGTCCCGCATCAGCAATTAACTTCAAACGAAGCCATATTGCACGCTCTTCTCCAGACAAACCTGGATTTGCACGACGCGGTGCCCGATTTGTCGATGTTGTAAAGTGAAGATTGCCAAAACCGCCATTCCCTCCTTTTGCAAGGCGATAGCGCTGTCCCACTTCCGTTAAATCACATATTAACGTTGCATTATCTTCTTCAAAAATTTGAGTCCCAACCGGAACTTTAAGGATGACATCATCACCCTTCTCACCCGTCATATTACGCCCCTTGCCATGTCCCCCTGTTTTTGCTTTAAAATGCTGTTGGTAGCGATAATCAATCAGCGTGTTAAGTCCATCAACAACAAGAGCCCAGACATCACCACCCCGTCCTCCATTCCCTCCATCAGGCCCCCCAAATTCTATGAATTTTTCACGGCGAAATGATACTGCTCCAGAACCTCCATTACCAGAACGAATATAAACTTTAGCTTGATCAAGAAATTTCATTGGAAACACTCACTGAGGAATCAATCTCTCTACCTCTATAGGCAATACATTAATTTTACCAGTTTTTCATCATTGATAACAGAAAAACTGTCACTATCGCTGATAACTCTTTGAGAAAAAAATCATCGCATTTAAATAGGTTAAGTAAAATTAAGTCTTCTTAAAAGAAGGTGCTATTCTTGTACTTTTGTTTTTCCCTTAAATTCAAGTGCTAGAAGATAAAGCTCTACTGATTCTGATCGGCTTGCGGGTGGTTTAACATGGTAGACTTTTTTAAAATGCTGTTTTAATCTTGCAAGAAGAGTGTTTTCTGCTCCCCCTTGAAAAGCCTTTGCTAAAAAATATCCCCCAGGCTTGAGAACCGAAAGAGCAAAATCAGCCGCAACTTCACATAAATAAATCGTTCTTAAATGATCCGTCTGACGATGACCTGTTGTTGGCGCTGCCATATCAGAAAGAACCACATCCGGTTTTGTCCCTAAAGTTTCAATTAATTTCTGCGGTGCATCTGTATGCAAAAAATCCATTTCCAACATGGCAACTCTAGGTAATGGATCAACATGTAAATAATCAATACCAACAACGCTAGGATCCTCATCACTTGACCCTACTATACGCTCAACCACCTGACACCAGCCCCCAGGTGCTGCTCCTAGATCAATAACCTTTTGACCTTTTTTCAAAAACCTATAGCGCTCATTAATTTCAATGAGTTTATAAGCCGCACGCGAACGATAACCATCTACTTTTGATTGATGGACATAAGGATCATTCAGATGCCTCTCTAACCATCGTCGTGATGAAGCTTTAATGGTTCCTGCTTTCTTTTTTACGCGCTGATATAATTCATGTGACCCTGAACCTCCATAGCCACCTCTTGGTGTTTTTGTTGTTTTTTTCATCGTTATTCATTGTCTCCATATTTAATTCTCTAACGCTTGAAATCTCTGCTCCTTCTATGACGACACCATACTCCATCGCGTAACATTAGCTCTATCAAAATTCCTTCCCTTAATCCACGATCAGCAACTCTTAAACGCTGACTTGGCCAAACTTCCCGAATAACATCTAAAATTGCACAACCAGCTAAAACTAAATCTGCTCTCTCGCGTCCAATAAAAGGGCTTATGACACGTTTTTCTATATCCCATGATAATAGGCGTTGTGTCATAAGTGTAATGTCCGCATCATTCATCCAAATGCCATCCACTTTTTTCCTATCATAACGCTCTAAATTAAGATACATTCCTGCTAAAGTCGTAACCGTACCGGAGGTTCCCAAAAGATGAAACTTTGAACCTTGTGCTAACTCTCCTAATTTATGACGATCTGAAAAATTATTTAATAACCCTCGCACATAACTTTTCATTTTTTCAAAATCGTCTAAGCTAATATCATTCCCTCCAAAACGTTCAGCAAGCGTAACAACACCAACAGGAAGAGAAGTCCAAGCGATAATTTGTCGAGCTAAACGAAAAGAACGCTTTTGAGAAACATCAAGTAGCACAATTTCTGATGATCCTCCTCCAATATCAAAAAGCACAATTGCGTCAGTATTTGGTTCAACAAGTGTACTACACCCTGTAACAGCAAAACGCGCTTCTGTTTGCCGATCAACAATTTCCAATTCAAGACCTGTCTCCTCCAAAACACGCTGAATAAAATGTCTACCATTTTCTGCAGAACGACAAGCTTCCGTTGCAATCAAGCGATAACGCTTAATATGCCTTTGTTTTAGCTTTAAATGACAAATCTTTAATGCTTCAATCGCACGATCCATAGCTTGTGTATTAAGAAAACCGTTATTTATTAAACCTTCTCCCAATCGTACAATACGAGAAAAAGCATCAACAACACGAAAATATCCAGGTTTACTGGGAGATGCGATAAGAAGACGACAATTATTTGTTCCGAGATCAAGTGCCGCATAAAGAGGTGGAGATTTTACTGAATGGAACCGTCGAAGAAAAGGTGCTTTGAGTTTTTTTGTTTTTTGAGCACCTATCATTATCTGATTATGAAACTCAAAAGCTGCCTCAGATTGAACAAAAACCTGTTTCTGTTCATAATGTTTTTTTCTCTGTTGTCTCTTTATATCAACAAGGACAGAGTATGCCTCTGTTCGTGACAATGCAGAAAGATTATTTGTATTACTACCGCACTGATCATACAATTGATCTGCTTTGGTATCGTATATTTCTCCTTGCTTTAACTCTTTTGAACCATAATTTAACGGGGTCATGTCCCTTATCCCTTGAGCGTTCCCCCAATAAATAAACGCGAAAACTCTTCTGCTCATTCCTAAATAAAGCAATAATGCAGCATCAAATGATATATACAAGAAATCATTCTTTCTTTTTCTATCATTAAAATTTTCTACACTAACATCATTCAGTTTTTTGTATAATCTTTCGGTTGTTTCCGTGAAATCATGCATCTCTTTATGAACTTAAAACTATAAATTAATCGTTTACGTTCACATCAATTTTTATAAATTATGCTCTTTTCTTGATACCATTCACACGGAGCACACCTCTATTGTAACAAACCTACACTATCATACTATTTGCTGACTCTTAAGGTTACAACAACCTATACATCAGTACGGTTTATAAGAAAAAAATTTTTTTGTTATCCACACACAAACCTCGTTTGTTATATGCAATGAAATGGCTTTGATTATGCTGGAATAAAAGTTCCGTAGTACTACAAAATGCAATTACAATAGCTGTTATTTCGTGAATACCAATAAAAACTATCGTTCAAAAAAACTCTAGAATTATAAATTTATCTGAAAAATATTAATGCTTAATCAGACCGCTTTAAAAATCCATTTTAAGCTTAAAAAAAGAATTTAGTCTACTCATTATTGTAAGGAATAAATCGAGTATTTCTAATCTTTTTTACTTTTAATAACTAACGAAATCATTCTTTAAGCATTACGGGAAACACTAACTTGATTTTCTATTACATATAAAGAACTTACTGTGACTTTATATTCATAAAACTCTCACTCTTTCCAATAAATCACCTCGATATCATATTATATAAAACTTCTTACTTATTTGACCTTATAATTTACACTCAAAAATATAATACAACAATTTATGGAAAAATGACTCTTGTTAAAAATACTCGATGGATTCTAAGGACGGAAAGAATTAAGTGCTGCATTTAACCCTTTAAATGGTACAGTAAAAGAAAATACCTTACCTTCTTTAGTTTTATAGGAAATACGTACCTTATTGTTCTGCTCTATTTGTTTAGTCAAAACTGGCCCTACAGGTGATTGTGCCAAACAAACCGTTTCATTACATTGCGTATAATTAATAAGAACAGGTTTTTTAACACCTTTTACAAACATTTGAATCGGAACATTTATATCAGAATTTGGCAATGTTCGAAAAAGCATCACTGCTTGACCACTTGTCGTAGAAACAAGAGACCAACTAAAAATGGTATTTCCTTCTTGATCATGAACCGTCTGTGTCACATTACATATACCTTGCTTATGTTTAAGCTTTTGTTTTTCGTCACAAATCAAAGTCCAATCATAAAACTGCATAATAATTCGACGTGTTTCGCCAGGTTCTCCCTTAGGTATCGATAAGTGCGGTGGATGCACTGTATAAATATTATTGTTCTCGTTGGCAAAGCTTTCGCTCTTGCCTATTAAGGCAAGAGCAAACAGAACCTTTACTAACATACTTCTCGTTTTTACAATAACAGCCATTTTTTCTATTATCATCTCAACCTCAGAGTAATTCCAGCGCCTATTCCCCAATGACCTCCAGCACTTGTCACAGATACATTCGAGCGAATATTTCCATCTTCAGATGTATAACCAGCACCAATAGCAAGTGCAGATTGACTGCGCCATAAACCACTCCCAAATGAAACACTTAAAGATCCTGGTATATCATAGTAACGTAAGTTGGACACCGCTAGACCAATAGCAGCAGCTTGTCTTGCTTCTTTCCGAACATCCTGAATAGCATAATTCAATGTCTCAAACTTCATATCCGTATAGGATTTCGACTCGTTAACACCATCATTGACAAGACCACTAACTTTCTCATCCGTATACTTATTGGCATCTTCAAGAACTATCTTCATCTGCTCTTCA
>NZ_JBHIPX010000003.1:78175-142951 GCF_042196245.1 Bartonella sp. AP19HLJMH | reverse complement strand
GTAATTGTAACAATTGCTTTTGAGGAAACATCCGTGACATATGTTTTTGTTATCTGATCAATTTTACTGAAAAGTTGCGTGAACACTGTAAAATTCATGGAATTTCTCTTTAACGAATTTTCAATTTTTTATATGCTTTTTAAGCATTTTTCGTTGAATTTTTTTAAGGATAAAATGAAACTTCGTAGACCTTTTCGATCTATGAGAGAGAATTGAGTATTACGCATTAACTTTTTCTTTTTACGAGCATACAGGAAAAATAATATACAAAATATTGCTACAAAAAGCTTTACCTAATGAATCTTATGGTAGGCATGTTCGTGTTTTTACTATTCAAAATTTTTATGTTATGTTTATCTTTCTGTTGTTTGATAAGTGTATGTTCAGCATTGCGTAAATGTGTAACCATTTGTAGTTTTGCTGTTTCATTTTGTAGCATAGCAAGCATTCCAATTATATGTGCTTGTAACTCGGCAATACTTTTTAGATCTTTTGTTGTCGTGATCTCGTTTAATAGTTCTTCAATTTGCTGAAAACGATTGTTTGCTTCTTGAAAAGTTTTTAAACTTACGGCTTTATCAGTGATGGCTGCATATTGGATACGCTTGTTGATAAAACTGCTAGATTCATGGATAGTGACAGGAATTTCTTCTTCTTTTAAAATATTTTCAAGTGATGTAGATAGAGCAGAAGTTTTATTTCTATTGTAGAGATTCTCTGGATTTTTGAGAAAAAAGCTACTGTGATCTGTTTGTACATTTTTAAGTTTTTTAGTATCGAATTTTTGGCTTCCCGTTATAGATTCGTGTATCTTTTTTACTTCCTCAAGGTGTTTTTTTAGCATATCGAGAAGTTGGGCATCAGGTGGCGCTTTCTTTTGCTGTGGAGTTTTTTTAGACTTTGATGTATTTGAAGATGAACTTCCAAAAAAATTGGGCCACTTCGTTGGAACGGATGCCGATAAATCCGCCGCCCCAGCGCCCCAAACCCAAGCCATCGCTGGGTTTGAAATCCCTAAAGTTATTACAACTACTATTGAAATGACCTTTTTTTTCATGTTTCCCTCCTGTCATTTTTTGCGTGCTGTAAGAAAATTGGTAACCATATTGCCGGATCATCACCAACTTCTGCGATAATGCTTTCGGCTAACTCTGCGTTATCAGGCGTTCCTGATAACACTAAGAGCTCGTCACTAAAGTCGTGTTCGATGGTTTTTCCATCGCGTGTCAGATGGAATTTACCAAGATTCAGTTCTGCAAGCGCAGATTGATCACCCTGCTTAATGAGGAATTGGCGACTAAACTCACCAAGTCCTTTAACGAGTTCAAATTCGGCATCTGTTAGTTTAAAGCCTTTTGTATAATCTTCATAATTTGCTTTGGGATTGGCTAGAAAAATGTAAGTTGCACACTGTTGAATGAGTGTTTTGGCAATATTACTTTCCAAGGCATCGCTAGGCTCTTGTGTTGCATAAACAAAAATACCATTTTGTTTACGGATGGTCTTTTGTTTATTTTTGGCTAAATCTTCAAAGTACGGATCTTGCAAAGGCTTCCAAAACTCGTCAAAGATATACATAAACCGCTGTCCGCTAATCATGCCTTCTGTGCGGTAAAGCAAATACATCATCACTGGAGTGCGAGTTTCAAAATTATCTAAGAATTCCGTGATATCAAAGCCGTAAATTTGATGTGTTGAGAGATCAAGAGCATCATGGGGATTATCAAACAACCACCCATAATCACCACCTTCACACCATTTTAGTAAGCGAGCATGAACAGATGGGTGAGCATTATAATCACTTAAACGTGGATTTGGTAAAAATTGTACTAGAAAGGACAAACGACGGAGTGATCGGTCAATGTTCGCACTCATAACAGACATAACTGCTTTGTTAATTTCTTCTTCGTCGTGATGCGTGACTTCACCACCAGCTTCTGCCAATTTTTTAACAAATTGTTTCAGAAAAATAAGATTTTCTTGTGTGGGTGGGAGTTGGAAAGGATTGAAACCACTTTTTCTGCCTGGCTTGAATGTTAAATATTTTCCACCCATCGCGCGAATGGCAATTTCCATGCCACGATCTTTATCAAAAACAACAGTTGTCGGCTTAAATTTTTGTGCTTGTGCTAACAAAAAGCCGAGTAACACGGTTTTACCGGAACCAGATTGTCCGATAAGTGCGGTATTACCAAGTAAACGTTTATCTGTCGAGTCCTCTTCAAGTTTGGAGGCATGAAAGTTGAAATAAAGCGGTGTTTTACTGGTTGTTTTAAGAATTGTGACGGCTGGTCCCCATGGGTTGCCAGTGGGTTTTCCTGACATAAAATTATGAAAAGATGAAAATGACAAAAAGTTCAATGATGTAATCGGAGCAGGACGTGGTCTCCATTTCCAATTGCCAGGAAGTTGTGCCCAATAGCCAGCCTCTATCGCTAAGTCTACAGGTTTGGGCAGTACCGCAACGTCTAGTAATGCTGCACTTGCTTTGGCCATATGGTCGCGAACTTGTTGAATTGTATCACCATAGATCGTCAATGTGCAGTGATGTTCTCCCATGACAAAATGCCCACTGATAAGCTGGTTTAGTGCTTCGTCAATTTGTTCAATTTGGCTCGTTGCCACATCTCGTGCATCAATAAGATTACGCTGATGCCGTTGTAAATAGTCTTTAGCAGCATGTCGGGAGAGCACTGAAAAGCTCTGCGTCAATACGAACTCGAAGTCACTTTCCAACAAAACATTTAATTGTCCTGGTTTGGTTGTTGCATCATATTCTTTAATTTCAAGCATTCCAAATCGACGCATTCCACTGGTTGTTCGCAGTTCACCAAGAGCGCCCCATTTTGAGAAAAAAGGTCGATTGACAGACATATAGTCAGCAAAACGGTCATGGCAAATTGGCATAGGGCGATATTCACCATTGACAAGCATTCCAAGGAATTCAAGTACAGAAGAATAAGCATGCCCATTTTTTTCATAAGCACCAAGAAGTTCTGCACCGTAACGGTTTAAAGATTGGCCTAAAGTACGATTGATGTCATTGAGTTCTTTGATACATGTGTCTTGTCGCATCTTTTTTTGATCAAACGTTTCACGTTCATGTTTAGAAAAGAATGACATAATTTTATCCGCTATCGGTTGAAAAATGACAGTCAGATATAAATCATTGACCATCAAATTATAACCAGTAAAGCTTTGTCGATATTTTTCATCAAGTTGATAGCAAAACATTTGATCAAATGTTGAATCAGGATATTCATAAACACGGCGGCGCACAATATGCGTCCAAAATGATAAATTGGCTGATGCAAGACCCCGTAGAGTATTGTTAAGCTCTTTTATCCATTGAAAAATATCTTCTTCTGAAGCGCTTTGATGCGAACGCCCATCAATTTTCCAAATTGACAAATATTCCGCATTTTTAGTAGAAATAATCGTATCTGTAATATGATGTGAATAAGGCAGAAACAGGCTTACAGGTGTCTCTGATGCAAGGCGTTTGCTGCTTTCAACAGCTGTCATGTTTATCTCCTTTTACTATAATCAGAGGGACTATAACTTGATGCGCCCCAAAAACCTTTGTTGCGATTGCGAAATTTAGTATCGATCCATAACCACCAGATACGAAACGCCTTATCATCGTTTTTAGTAATTTGCACCATAATAAACCATAATGGAGGTGCTATAATCCACAAAAAGATACTTATTGTCATAGCAATAACAGCAACCCCCATAACCATAACGATAAATGGCATCATGGGGACACCCCATATCGTTGGAACACGTGTTGCTCCCTTGAATAGGGGGAATTCTTTTTTTTCTTGCGATTTCATGGAATGTTCTCGTCACTGGAGGTGAAATAATATGTGGCTAATATAAAAAGCTGCACCAGCAATAATGACACTGAATGCCCATCGCATAAATGTAGCTCTTGCGATAATGCGAAATATATAAATAAGCAAAAGTAATAAAAGAATGATAGCAGCAACGATAGGAATAATTATACTTAATCCATATTGCATCCCTATGAAAACATCTAAACTCTTTGTTTCCGTCTGAGCATATGCAGATTGAGTTATTAATAACATAATCAAAGTTATAAAAATAGCACTAATCTTACATATTTTTGATTGAAGCGTATTTAATTGTTTCATATCTTTTATCCCCTTTTAATTAAAGTTGCTATAAATAATATTCCTTTTTTCGTAGTATGAGCGATATTATTACTGGTACAAATCTATAATCAACGAACATTAAAAACATTACGTATTATACTAATTTATGCTTGACCTGTAAATAGCAGTTTAGCAAGTTGGGTTGCCGAGCCAGCAATGACAACGCCGATTGCCCACCGTACAAATGTATCTTTTCCTATATAGCGGCCTGCGTAACCAATTGCTAAGCACAAAAGTATCACGGCAGCAGCAACAGGAATAATGTGATCAATAAGATCTTTTTTTAGAGCATCTAGAGCTTTTTCAGCAGGAGCTAATTTTGCATTTGCATATGTAGACTGTGTTATAAAAAATGCAATTATAGCTGTAGAAATTACTATGATTCTGTTGTTATTTTGTGTTTGGACATTAATTAATTTTCGCATATTTTGCTTTCATTAAATTTTCATGAATATTTTATATTTTTTAACATAAACAAATTACTATCTTTATATGTTACAATTAGCAAATATAAACTCTTAATTTAAAAACATTATGTATTATATCAGTTCATTAGTTACCTGTAAATAACAGTGTAGAAAGCTGTGTTGCTGAGCCAGCGATGACAACGCCGATCGCCCACCGTACAAACGTATCTTTTCCAATGTAGCGCCCTGCATAGGCAATTGCTAAACACAAAAGTATAACAGCAGCGGCGAGAGGGATAATCGTTTTTAAGTCATTTTGGAGTGCATTTAACGCCTTTTGTGCAGGATCTAATTTTACATTTGCATATACGGGATTCGTTATAAAAAAGGCACTTAGAGCTGCAGAAATTACGATAATTTTGTTATTATTTTTTAATTTGAGATTAATTAATTTTTTCATATTTTACTCTTATCAATACTTTGTATATTCTTAATATAAACGAAATATCACATAATATGTTTAAATTTATCAAACATAAACTCTCACATTAGAAACATTATGTATTATAAAGACTCACACTTGCCCCTTGAATAACAGGCTCGCAAGTTGGGTTGCTGAGCCAGCGACGACAACGCCGATTGCCCATCGTATAAATGTATCTTTTCCGATGTAGCGTCCAGCATAACCAATTGCTAAGCATAAAAGTATAACAGCAGCAGCGACAGGAATAATATTAGTATTAAGATCTTTTTGGAGTTCTTCTAAAGCTTTTTTTGCAGGAGCTAAACCGTTTGCTTGGGCCCATACGGGATGTATCATAAAAAATATAGTTATAGCTGCAGAAAGTGTGATGATTTTGTTATTGTTCTTTGATTGGAAGCTAATTAATTTTCGCATATTTCTCTCATTGAAGGTTATAGATAACATTTTGTATCATAGTTACTATCTTTAGTTTTAACTAACTGTACCTGTGAATAACAGCTTCGCAAGTTGGGTTGCTGATCCAGCGATGATAACACCGATTGCCCATCGTATAAATGTATCTCTTTCAATGTAACGTCCTGCGTAACCAATTGCTAAGCATAAAAGTATAACGGCAGCAGCAACAGGAATAATATTGGTAATAAGGTCTGTTTGTAGAGCTGTTAAAGCGTCTTTAGCATTCTTTATTTCTGCATATGCGGGATACGTTATAAAAAACGCAGCTATAGTCGCAGAAATTACAATGATTCTGTTGTTATTTTTTGATTGAAGGTTGATTAGTTTTTGCATATTTTACTCTTATTAAAGTTTCATGAATGCTTTGTATTTCTATCATAAATGGAATAGAATTTTGCCATATTAATAATTATTAGATACAATTTTATCTTAAAAACATTTTGTATTATACTTATTCACACAACACCTGTAAATAGCATTTTAGCAAGTTGGGTTGCTGATCCAGCAATGATAACACCGATTGCCCATCGTATAAATGTATCCTTTTCGATGTAGCGCCCTGCATAGAGAATGGCTAAGCATAAAAGTATAACAGCAGCAGCAATAGGGATAATGTTTCCAATGAGGTCGTTCTGTAAAGCCTCCAAAGCAGTTTTTGCATTTGTTAATTTTACTTGAGCATATACAGAATTGCTCATAAAAAATATAATTAAAGTTGCAGAAATTTTAATATTTCTATTTCTAACTATTGTTTGAAGGGGATTTGGTTGTCTCATATTGTTTGTCTCAATTTAGATTTCTCTTTAGAATAAAAAGATATTTTATACTGAATGACTTTAATATTCATTCTCATTACGCGCCTTTGAATAACATATTTGCAAGTTGGGTTGCTGAACCAGCGATAACAACACCGATTGCCCATCGTACGAATGTATCTTTTCCGATGTAGCGTCCTGCATAAGCAATTGCTAAGCACAAAAGTATCACGGCAGCAGCAAGAGGGATAATCGCTTTCAAGTCTGTTTGGAGAGCAGTTAAAGCTTTGTTGGCAGGATCTAAAACTACTGCTTGGGCTAACACAGGATTGGCCATAAAAAATACAGTTAAAGCTGCAGAGGTTTTAGTAGCTTTATTCCAAATTATTGTTTGAAGAGTTTTTAATTGTTTCATATTGCTTATTCCAATTTAGATTACAGTTGGTATAAATAATCTCTTTTTTTGATATAGTTTGTTATTTCACTAAATAAAAATACAGAAATCTAAGTTTTTTATAATAGATACACTTAGTGTTTAATAAGATTTATCAGGGGGTTTTAAATAACAAATTAGCAAGTTCAGTTGCTGAACCAGCGATAACGACACCAATTGCCCATCGTACGAATGTATCTCTTCCGATATAGCGCCCTGCATAAGCAATCGCTAAGCACAGAAGTATCACGGCTGCAGCAATAGGAATAATTTCTTTCAAGTCTTTTTGGAGCGCGTTTAAAGCTGTATCTGCGTTTTTCAAACCTTTTGCTGCTTGAGCCCATACGGGATTGTTCATAAAAAATACAGTTAAAACTGCAGAGGTTGCGGTAATTTTATTATTATCATTCAATTGAAAATTGATTAATTTTTTCATATTGTTCAACCTTATCAAATTGTATTTGGCGCAAGTAGTTTTTCCATGAAATAAGGGATAATTTCATTGAATTGATGTGGAATAAAAGTATTAAAGTCTAAAATTCTTTTTTCATGAAAGAAGCATTTCATGTTTCAAAAGATTTATTAGTTGGGTTTAAATAATAAACTAGCAAGTTCAGTTGCTGAACCAGCGATAACAACACCGATTGCCCACCGTACAAATGTGTCTTTTCCGATATAGCGCCCTGCATAACCAATTGCTAAGCACAAAAGTATTACGGCAGCAGCGATAGGGATAATCGTTTTTAAATCTGTTTGAAGCAGTCCTAAAGCTTTTTTTGCAGGCTCTAAACCCGCTGCTTGGGCGGATACAGGAGCGGTCATAAAAAATACAGTTAAAGCTGCAGAAAATGCAGCAATTTTATTACGAGCTGTTGTGTGAAGAATATTTAATTGTTTCATGTTCTTTATCCTGATTAAGATTAAAACTCCCACAAATGACCCCTCTTTCATGAAGAAATTTAAAGAGATATTTTGGATCAGCCCAAGTTCTTAGTTTTCCTCTTTGTGTAAGTAATGTATATTTATTTGGCTTTCCGGTGATTGGATCATCGGAAATAAACGTGAAATACCATTCCCTTTCTGAAAGCATCACGACTGTAATCTCACGTGCTGCTTTTTGACTAAATGCTATATCAACGCTGTTTTGTTCTATCATTTTCATTATCTTTGCCCTCAATTAGAAGAGATTTTGTTCAATCTTACTAATTAGAGCTTTAACATTTTCTTATCTACCTTTCATTATAATATCCTATCAAATTTCTGGAGTTTCGTGAAAATATCAGTCATCACTCAGCGATCTTCTCGATGAAGAAAAATCTTCAGCTGAAAAAGCATCGTGGGCGCTACTTTCTTTATGTGTAAATGCATCTTCCTCTCCTTTTGAAGAGAGAGGAAGAGAATCTACTTTAGTTGTCTGTTCTGGTTCTTCTTTTTTAAGCTTTATAGGCTCCTGCAAGCCTTCATTTCCTCGTACAGCAGCTTTTACTCCAACATATGAAGTAACTTTTTGCATACGGGTGTGGCTTGAGTTTTCTGTATTGTAAAAATTCAGCATAGACTGCAAAGTCGCTTTTTCAAAGATGCACTTTGATGTTGTTTGTTGATAGCAGTAAGTTAAAGCGCTTTGTACAGCTGTAATATTTCCGCAAAAATCAAACGCATCAAAAAGAGAAAACAATTTCATATTTCCAACATCAATTTGCCCTAAAATTATGTTAAAATTATGTTCATTCTGTTCAGCTGTTGCGATTGTTTCCTTAAGCTGAGATGATTGATAGAACAAGTTATCTTTATCATCTGTTACATAGACATTGTCCCGCGTTTCTTGTTCGGCAACAACTGAAAATATCATGGGGGGCGTATTGGATATGTATGCAGCAGCAAAAAATGTGAAATCTGGAACAATCATTAGCAATACACCTTATTATGAAGAATTTTATTAATACAAATGCTAATTCTGTGTTGTGCTTTTTCTCGTTGTCTTTTGATTTTATAAATTTGCAGAATGAGATTGTTTAGCTTAGAATATTCCTTGTGATTATTGCTTTGTTCTCTTCTAAGAAGATTTCTAATATATGCAAATATCCAACCAACAAGATAAAAGTGTTGAATAAAATAGAGCATATTACGCCAACCAATATTATTGGAATCACGAAAAAAGGCGCTGCTTTTAAAAAATAATAATCTTTGATACTGTATTGAAGCTGCTTGTTTTATATAATTCTCTAGTTGCAAAAATTTTTTCAAAAAAAATTTATACGAAGTAAAAAGCCGTTGTGTGTAAGGGGAGGTTTTACTGTTATAATGAACTACACTATCATTATACAGAGAGGGCTTGTTCTTTGTTGCGTATTGCCATAATTTATAGAGTGACGATTTATATTTACTTTTGACTACTGATTCATGAGAGTCAGAGAGGTGTGATGGTGTTTGAGCACTGCATTTAGTAGTTCCAGCAATTGAACTGAAAAAAGATGCAGTGGTGGTAATTGATATACCAATAAACAGCTCTTTGTGGTCCAAAGCACATCTCCGTCAAAGTGATATATGTATCGTAATTTTAATTTCGATAATAAATAGACAGAAATTGTCTATAATTGTGTTTAAAATATGGCAAGAAAAGATTCTTTTTTGCAAGGGGAGTAATTAAGGTGAATGATCTCAAAAATATGAATTTTGATGAACTACAAGAGATGCGTACACAAATCGATGTGGAATTAAAAAAACGGCAAGCAAAGGAAAAGCAAAATGCGCGACGAAAAATTCTTGAAATTGCTAATGCCCATGGAATTGATATCGCTGATCTTGTGAGCAAAGAGCGCCATTATAGAAATCCCAATAACCAATGGGAATTATGGAATGGGCGTGGACGTAGACCTAAGTGGATTAAAGAGTGGTTGGAGAATGGGTATACACTTGATGAACTCGAAGTAACGTAACACGTGTGCGATCTTTACAAGATAAGGGAATACCAAGGAATGTAAATGCAAGAAGTATGCTCTTTTGGGTAATTTAATTGTATAAACATACTGAACGAATATATTAAAGTATTGAGTTACCAAATACAATGATAGGGAGCGTGAACAATTTATTTAAATGCAAAAGGTCTTGTTGTCATAATCTGGCAAGCATAATGATGATGCCAGATTGGAATATTGTAATTGCTTTTGGCATGTGAGAGAGGGGGGATATTTTACTTCTTTTTATCGTTTCATTAACGTTGCTCTTTTTAGTCTATGTAAATAAATAGTTTTATTGATTATTTACAAAAATGGTCGAAATGAGAATAATTTATTGCATAGGGATTTTAACTCAATATGTAAAATGATAATTTTATCAATTAATATGTTAATAAATTAGCATACTTATATTTTTGAAATACTGTTCTGTAGAACAAGCCTGATGTTATAGATTTTGTTTGGTCTTTTTTCTGTGAGATTATATATGAGGCATTTACTTTATTTATCGTTCGTTTAGTTGAGATGAGTGAGTATGTAGAAAAATGGAAAATTTCTATGGCTGTTATGGGTTTTATAGAATTTATGACATATTTCTGAGCGTTTGTGATTAAAATTCATTTATGAGCGTTTATGAATAATGAATAAAGAGTGTATTTGAAAATAAAAGGATTGGATCATTTCTATTGCGGTTTATCTTCTTTTATGGTGTGAAATAGGGGGTATGCAGGTTTACAATTGTGTGTGATGGTATAGAGTACGGAATACTTTGTTATATATTGGAATATTTTTTCTAAAGTCGTGTGGTATTCCACAATAAGTTAAAGAGTTTGTCTGAGAAGCAGAATGCCCCAAACGGAATACATTTATGTTTCCAATTTACGCGCTTTTTTAAAAGAAAATTTTTCAATGCAACTAAGCTTATTTTATGGCGCTTCTCATGAATAGTATAACGTAAAAGCCCCTATGATCATATAAAATTCATTGTACACCACCATTTTTACTTCAATAAAAAGTATAAGCCGGCGTCCTTATACACTTTACTCGCCTCCAATATTGCTAAAGTCCTTAGTTCTTGAGAGAGGGAGGCTTTTGTCGCTTTGTTTAATTGTTTTATTTATACGACACTTTCGCTTGTGATGTGCAAGCGAATGATTTTGATTGCTTCAACATGAGAGAGATTTGAAATAAGGGTATTTTATGATCTTTAGATTTCTCACTCAATATGAGAACAATGAACTTATTATTATAAATAAAAGTGTTGTGTGCTAAAAAGTCTTGTTTATTTTATTATGCCGTGAAATGGCTTCTTTTAAGGTGTGGTGATATAAAGCAACAACCTCTCTGAGATATTAAACGTTTTTTCAGTGTATGGTGAATATTCTTAGAATGTAGCTTGCTTGTCGAGTTTAATGTTAAGTGAAATATGGGAGGAGGAAGTCAAGAAAAAATTACTCGACAGGAATCCGGTTTGTAAACAGATTGGATGAGATAGGAATTTTTTGTTCTTTGAAGGAGGAAGGCAAAGGTTGTAAAAAAAGTGAAATAGTATGAATTTTTGCTTAAAGTGGGAAGCCGCGTAGAAGACGTGGGGCATTTGGAGAGAGTCCGGCAGCTTCTTGAATGAAGTATTTTTTTATTTTTGGTGCTTGATTAATGATTCCAAGGCCGGTATCGCGGAGCATCCGTAAAAGAAGGCTATCATTAGAAAAGAGTTTATTAAGCCAATCATTGCTTAAAGCCATACGGACAATTTCAAAACGTCTCCAGCTTTGATAGCGCTCTAAAGCCGTGAGGGAGCCAATGTCAAGACCTAGTCGTGCTGTTTCAATAATCACTTCAGCCAGCGCAGCGCTATCGCGTAATCCTAAATTGAGTCCTTGTCCTGCAATGGGGTGGATGGTATGGGCGGCATCGCCAACGAGAGCAAAACGTGGTTTAACGCATTGACGTGTTAAAGAAAGACTCAAAGGAAAAGCTTGACGTTCGCCATCCCAAGAGAGTTTGCCTAATCGATGGCCAATGCGTCTTTCGAGTTCTGTTTCAAAAATAAGTGTATCAGCTTTGAGATAATATTGCGCAGTTTTATGATCTTCATTCCACACAATGGCGGATCGGTTGCCTTTGAGAGGGAGAAGAGCAAAAGGACCGGCAGGTAAAAAATGTTGAATTGCTTGACCATTATGGGGTTTTTCATGTTCAACTGTGCAGATGATTGCTGTTTGTTTATAGGGATGAGAAAAATTTTTCAGACCAGCTTTTTGGCGTAATTTCGAATGGGCTCCGTCAGCTGCAATAAGCAATTTTGTTTGCCAAACCTCTTCATTATTTAAAGTGACGGTTGTATGTTGATCTTCTTGATGAAAATCAATGACACGGGTGTTTGTAATAACAGGGATATTGAGACCTTTGACACGTTTTTTTAAAGTGTTAATGAGTTCTCTATGCTCTACCATAGCAGCAAAGGGCTCGCCGGGATTAATGTCGCCTTCAAAGGTTAAAAGAGTGGGTTTGACAGGATCATTTGTGCTTGTATCTGTGATGATCATTGAATGAATGGGTTGCGCATAGAGTTTTATAGATTCCCAACATTGTAATTGTTTTAACATACGAATAGAAGCAGCAGCAAGGGCAATGGTTCGTATGTTAGAAGCAGCGGGATCTCCTTGTGGAGCAGCATCAACGATTTTTATTTTCAGATTAGGGGCTGTTTGCTTGAGTGCTATCGCTAGGGTTAAACCGACAGCTGCCCCCCCTGCAATGAGCAGATCACATTGTTTAGTTTTATGAGATTTAATTTTTTTATTGGGTTTTACGTCTTTATTGCGATTAGAACACACAATACTTCTTCCATTGTTTATAGTTTGCTTTCTTTTAAAAAGAATATCTTTTTATATTGCCTAAAATATCTTAACTTTTACTTTTCTCTCTGCTTTACAAAAACGAGGTTTCTTTTTAGCACCAATCTGATGACAGATTGGTTTTTCAGAGTTTTTCTGCTTAATCATTTATGTGATTCATCTTACAGATTTATCGGATAAGCTTTTTTAAATATCTTCTTCAATTCTTTTTACACTTGGTTGATAAAAAAGAAAACTAAAAATAAACAAAGATGGTCGTGTATTTTTTAAGTTGTGTGAGTTACTTCAGTATGCTTGTCCTGAAGGGGGACATTTCGTTAGTATGATAGATAAAAATAGATAAAAAATTGTGGTCATTCGTGATGGTTAAAACAGTATTCATATTTTGCCGTTATCATGATGTAGCGTAAAAAATATTATTTGTTTAGGAAGGTGCCTATAGCACCCATGTAACACTTTACACATGAGGTGTTTTTTGGTTGATCGTTTGATAAATATTCAGGGAGAGCTTTTTGTGCGCCTTATGAAGGATTGTCTCTTAGGGTGGTGGTATATGAATGATATGAAGTGGTTAGAAGGTAGAACGCGCTAGATAAGAAGTCGGATTGTTTACAGGCTATTTGTTTACAAATCGGCACAGAGTTTAAGCTTCATGCTTTTTTTAGAGAGAGAGGGAGTTATAACTCTTTAAAATATGAAAGTTTTGTATTTGGAATTGATAGATGCACCGAAGTTCTTCTCCTTATGATTCATTAGAAGTGCGAAATTCTCAAGGTTCGCGTCTTATTGAGATGTTTTTACGTCAGATAGGAGTATTTATTGGGCTCGGGCTTTTGGGCTTTATTATTTTTTGTGTGTTTGCTTTGGCGACGTGGAATGTTGCGGATCCATCTTTAACCCATGCAAGTACAAATGAGGTTACAAACCTTATGGGGTGGATGGGGGCAATTTTTTCAGATTTTATTATGCAGTTTTTTGGCTTGGCAAGTCTTTCTGTTTTGTTGCCACCGTTATTTTGGTCTTTTCTCTTGTTGGCGCAAAAGAATATCTACAATTTGACTTTGCGCTTTTTTTTATGGGTGCTATCAACGATTTGTTTTTTAATTGCTTTTGCCCTTATGTCACCTGTTGCTTCTTTTACTTATTGGCCATTGCCAATGGGATTGGGAGGGGTTTTAGGAGATAAAGTTTTAAGTGTTGCTTCTTCAGTCTTTCCTCTTTTTCTTTCTCCTCCTTACACGGTGTTTTTCAGTGTTGTTTTTATTCTTTTAGGTTTTTTCACCGCTGCTTTTGCTGGTAATGTGATATGGCGGCGTCGAACAAAGAAAAGAAAAGAAAAAAGCATTCCAAAAGACGAAATCGTTAATCCAGTCTTTGAGTTGGAAGAAGATACGGAATATGCCGCAGAGGAGGATCGTGAAAATCATGGTTTTTTTGCGACAACTTGTGGCGCTCTTTTGCATCTTTTTTATTTTTTACAAGCGCGTTTTTTTCGTTTATTCTGTTTCAAAAGGCGTTTTCAGAGTAAAGGGCAAGGAAAGCCATTTGATCGGATTGAGCCAACTTTTTTAGGTGAAAAAGTAAAGTGTGAGGAAAATCAAAATAAAGCCTATGTTTCTCCTGTTAAAAATCGAAAGTCTTTAACAGCTTCTTCAAAGGGTGGTTTTGTTCTTCCTCTTGTAGATTATCTTTCGGTTCCACCACCGTCTGTTAAGGATGCAAAACTTTCTCCTGCTGTTTTAAGAGCAAATTCTCAGGAGCTTGAAGGGGTTTTGTTAGATTTTGGGGTCAAAGGAAAAATTATAGATGCTTGTCCTGGACCGGTGGTAACTTTGTATGAATTTGAACCGGCAGCAGGCATTAAGTCTTCCCGTATCATTGGTTTGGCAGATGATATTGCACGCTCGATGCGTGCGATTTCGGCGCGTGTTGCGGTGGTTCCAGGACGTAATGTTATTGGAATAGAATTGCCCAATGCAAAGCGTGAGATGGTTTATTTACGAGAAATGTTGCAGGCGCAAGAATTTATTGACAGCAAAGCCAAGCTAGGACTTGCTTTGGGTAAGACAATCGGGGGGGAAGCTGTTGTTGCAGATTTAGCAAAAATGCCCCATCTTTTGGTTGCTGGTACAACAGGATCGGGAAAGTCTGTTGCTATCAATACAATGATTTTATCATTGCTTTATCGTATGACACCTGAACAATGTCGTCTCATTATGGTGGACCCGAAAATGCTTGAGCTTTCGGTTTATGATGGCATTCCCCATTTATTAACACCCGTGGTGACAGATCCTAAAAAAGCCGTGATTGCTTTAAAGTGGGCTGTTCGTGAAATGGAAGAACGCTATAGTAAAATGTCAAAACTAGGTGTTCGTAATATTGATGGGTTTAATGCACGTCTTAGGGAAGCTGCAAGTCAGGGAGAGACAATGGTGCGGACAATTCAAGTTGGATTTGATCGCGAGACTGGTGAGCCTCTTTATGAAACGGAAACACTTGATTTTAGTCCTATGCCCTATATTGTTGTCATTATTGATGAAATGGCTGATTTGATGATGGTTGCTGGTAAAGATATTGAAGGAGCGGTTCAACGTTTAGCACAAATGGCACGTGCTGCCGGTATCCATGTAATTATGGCGACACAGCGTCCTTCTGTCGATGTTATTACTGGGACGATCAAAGCCAATTTTCCTACACGTATTTCTTTTTCTGTGAGTTCAAAAATTGATAGCCGAACAATTTTAGGCGAACAGGGGGCCGAGCAATTATTGGGACAAGGAGATATGCTCTTTATGATGGGAGGAGGACGTATTCAGCGTGTGCATGGGCCTTTTGTTGCGGATGATGAAGTGGAGCAGGTTGTTGCGCATCTCAAAGCGCAAGCACGACCGGATTATTTAGAAACAATTACGCAAGAAGTTGAAGAGGATGGTGCTGATGTTTCTTTGTCTTCTCCTTCAGAAGATGATCCCTATAGTCAAGCTGTTGCTATTGTGCTTCGTGATCGTAAGGCTTCGACCTCTTATATTCAACGCCGTTTAGGCATTGGTTATAACCGCGCTGCGACATTGATTGAGAGGATGGAAGAAGAAGGTATTATTAGTCCAGCAAATCACGCAGGGAAACGAGAAATTTTAGTGCCTGCTGAAGAAGAGCGCTTTTGAAAAATCTTTATAGTTGTTTTTTATAATACCTTGTAAAACAAGTGTTTATCCTATTGTATCGTAGAAATTCTGCATTTTCATATACCAGCTCTCAATTTGCGATAGCTCCTTGGTACTTGAGACTCCTTATAAGGGGATTCTTTATCTTATATAACTTTTATCCATACACCAACCTTGCTTGTAACGTGCAAGCAAATGATTTGAATTGATTCAATATGAGAGAGTATGTGATGAGAGAATCTTATTGTCTTTGGCGTTATGATTTAAGTTAAAAAGATAAATTATTATAAATCAATATCTTGGTATAAAATAATGTCATTGCGAGTGTAGAGGGGGGTAAAAGCATGTAAGGTTTGGTATTTAAGTGTCTTTTTAAGTGCGCTCTAAATATTTAGGGCAAGGCTGATCTGTCGAGTCTTAATATAAATGAATTATATGGGGTGGGAAGCTAAGTGAAATTTGCTAAACTCCAAACTGTTTACAGAGTGGTTCGGATGAAGATTTTTATTCTTTTGGGTGGGAAGGAAGTCAAAAAAGCATTTTTGATACTTAAAAGAGCTTTCATGTTCGCGAGTAATATGTTTAGTCCTTAATCCATTATGTATTGACTATAATTTATGTTGCTTCATAGATTAGGGGTGGGAAAGAATATATTATGCGTTTAGAAAATCAGCAGATAAGCAGGAAAATTTGATGATTTCGGAAACATAAACGCAGACTGGTTATTTGGAAACGATACCGAAAGAGATCGCAAGAAATAGAGGGATGTTTCTTTAGCAGATGATTCCTATTGTCAAGCTGTTGCTATTATGCTTCGTGATCGTAAGGCTTCAACTTCTTATATTCAATGTCGTTTAGGCATTGGTTATAACTGTGCCGCCACATTGATCGAAAGGATAGAAGAAGAAGGCATCATTAGTCCAGCTAATGATATGGGTAAGCGAAAAATTTTGGAGACTGTCGAAGAAGAATACTTTTAAAAATCTTTTGATATTTTTTTCAAACAATATCTTTATCTTATAAAGAAGGGTATTTATTCGTCGTTGATCACTTAAGTTATGAATTATAAAGTCAATTAAGTATTGCTTGGGAGCATTTTTTATGAAAACGTCTTTTTTACCGCAAAGAAGAATCTTTGGGTTGGTGGGAATTATTATCTTTTGGTGTTTAACTTTTCCTGTTTTTTCGCAAGCATCTAATAAAGTGATAAAGGCGCAAAATGTTGTGAATCACTTTGCGGCAATCAAAACAATGACAGGTGATTTTATTCAGTTTAGTCCAAAGGGAAAAATGTCTCAGGGGACATTTTATTTAGAGCGCCCAGGGAAAATTCGTTTCATTTACAAAAAAATGCCTTTACAGATTATTTCAGATGGCCAATTTGTGGGTATTAACAATCGGGCTTTGAATACTTGGAACTTTTCACAACTTTCGCAAACGCCAATGAAGTTTTTGTTGGATGATAAAATTGATGTATCTTCTGGGCGCTTGTTCGCATTTCGCGAAGATCCAGGGGCTGTAACGATTGTTCTGCGTGATAAAACGATTGGGGCAGGGCAAATAAGGATGGTTTTTGATTCTAAAGGCTCTGCTTTGCGACAGTGGACAATTGTTGACCAACAAAATTTGGAAACTACTGTGCAGATTATGAATGTGCGGACAGACGTCCGGTTCGCTAATGGGATGTTCACGCTTCCTTCGAAGAAATGAAGAAAGAGTGTTACGTCATTGGGATTAAAACAAATGTTCTTTCGTATTGCGACTTGGAATATTAATTCTATTCGTTTGCGTCTTGCACAGGTTTTTCAGTATTTGGAACTCTTTTCCGCAGATGTTTTGTGTCTACAGGAAACAAAATGTCCAGATGCTTTATTTCCAGTGGAGGCTTTTGAAGCAGCGGGTTATAAGCATATCGCATTGAGTGGACAAAAATCTTATAACGGGGTGGCTATTGTTTCTCGTTTGCCTTTTAAAAAGGTAGAAAAGCGTTTTTTTTGCCAAAACCAAGATTGCCGTTATATCTCAGTTATTGTGGAAGCCCATGGGAGAAGCTTGCGGATTCATAATTTTTATGTTCCTGCTGGGGGAGATATCCCTGATGCTGATGTGAATGAAAAGTTTCGTCATAAGCTTGATTTTTTAGAAGAAATGTCCTCCATTCGTGCGGATCAAGGCGATGGTCTTTCTTCTCTTTTGGTGGGAGATTTAAATATTGCTCCTTTGGCAGAGGATGTTTGGTCTCATCAGCAATTGTTGAAGGTTGTAAGCCATACTCCCATTGAAACCGAGCGTTTACAGGATTTGTGTTGTCAAGGTGGATGGGTTGATCTGATGCGGTTGCATATTCCTGTTCCTACCAAGCTTTACACATGGTGGAGTTATCGTGCTCGCGATTGGGCATTTACCGATTATGGGCGGCGGCTTGACCATGTTTGGTCTTCTCAAGATTTAGCCCCTTTTGTTGTAGATCTTTCGATTTTTCGTGATGCGCGCGGATGGGAACGTCCTTCAGATCATATTCCTGTGCAAACTGTATTTGATTTTTCACGTCAAGTTTGAAATAAGAGGTAAATAAAGTATTAATATTAAATAATGATTCTGAAAGAATGCGGGAGACTGGATGTATATCAGAAATCTCAAATGGGGCGCTTCTCGTGGATTATTTTTTAGTGTCTTGTTGTGTTTGCTTTTGTCAGGATGTATGGTTGGTCCTAATTACCAGAAAACATCTTTTCGTGTTCCAGCAGTTTGGGGAGAAAAATCTGCACAGACTGCTGGGCAGCCCGTTGCGCTTGCCGGATGGTGGCGGCATTTGAATGATCCTGTTCTAGATGCGTTAATGGATTACGCGATTTCTGGAAATAATAATGTTGCTGTTGCCAAAGCTCGGGTACGTGAGGCGCGTGCGGGTTTAGGACAGGTTGTGGGAACTCTTTTGCCAAATGTGTCCAATTCAATTTCAGGAACCCGTAGTCGTTCTGGACAGTCTGATGCATTGTTCAACCAGTATAGTAGTGGTTTTGATGCAAGCTGGGAGCTTGATTTTTTTGGTGGGCATAAACGTGCGGTTGAAGCGGCGCGTTATGGCCTTGATGCGGCTGTGGAAGATATGCGCGCTACCATGGTGACATTACTAGGAGATGTGGCAACAAATTATGTGCAAATGCGTGGTTGGCAACAAAAGTTGTTTATTGTGCGGCAAATTGCTGTATCACAACGTAAAACTTATGAACTGATGCGCGCTAGATTAACAGCTGGTGATGTTTCTGAGCTTGATGTTTCAAATGCGCAAGCACAAATGGCAAATACAGAAGCAGATATATCACAGATGGAAGCGAATTTAGCAATGAGCGTTCATCGCCTTTCTGTCTTAACTGGTCGTGTGCCTACGGCATTGAAGGATCTTTTACAAAAAAATGCTAAGCATGCAAAGATTCCACAACCACGCTGGCCGATACCAGCAGGAATTCCAGCCGATATTTTGTTAACACGTCCAGATTTACGACGGGCAGAGCGTCAATATGCGCAAGCGACAGCACGGATTGGTCAACGTGAAGCAGATCGTTATCCATCACTTACTTTAACAGGCAATATTTCGACAGCAGCAACGGCAATTGATCAATTATGGAAAAATTCAACGATTGGCTGGTCTTTTGGACCTGGTCTTCGTTTTCCTCTTTTTAATGGAGGTCAGGTCGAGGCTTCTATTGCGGTAGCGCGCGCGCAGCGTGATCAAGCTTTTATTACTTATCGAGCTGCTGTGTTGGAAGCTTTAGAAGATGTAGAAAATGCGCTTGTAAGATTAACGAAGGAGCATCAACGCTTAGAAAAGCTAATCGTTGCGAATAAAGCTTCTCTTCATTCCTTAAAACTTTCACGGAACCTTTTTGAGAATGGAAATACCAGTTTTCTTGAATTGTTAAATGCTGATCGCTCTTATTATTCTGCACAAATGGCGCTTAAAGATAGCCGTGTTTCTTTGGTTACGCAATATATCACGTTGATGAAAGCATTGGGGGGGGGCTGGGATGGCGTTGTTGATGTATCGCGTCCAGAAGTCGTTGATAATGCACCTCGTTCGCGTGCAAAGGTAGGGAAATGAAAAAAAACTTACTCAAAAATTTCATTACAAAACACAAAAAACTTTCCTTCTTTTTAACTGCTATATTTCTCATTCTCTTGTTGTTATGGTTACGTTCTGTTTTTTTTGGAACATCTGCTCCAACTTATATAACAGCGGTGGTGAAACGTGGGGATATTGAGGAAAGTGTTTTAGCTTCTGGTCTTGTACGTCCTTACCGGTTGGTGGCTGTTGGTGCGCGAGCAACAGGGCGTGTGGTGTCAATGCATGTTTCCCCTGGGAGTGTTGTGAAAGAAGGCGATCTCTTGGCAGAAATTGATCCTACAGATCAGGAAAATGATTTAAAAAGAAAAAAAGCAGCATTATCGCATTATTATGCGAGTTTGGTAGAACAAGAAGCCTATCTTTCTCTTGCACAGAAAAATTTAGAGCGTCAGAAAAAAATGATTGAAACACGTGCGGTTTCACGTGCGAACCTCGATGAGGCTACGACACAGGTGAAAATACGCGAGGCGCAAATTGAACAACTTCGTCAGCAGATTGTGCAAGCACAAATTGATGTGGAGAGTGCAGAGGTTAATTTAGGTTATACACGCATCACTGCCCCTTCAGCGGGAACGGTTTTGGCAACAGTTGTGGAAGAAGGGCAGAATGTGAATGCGGTTCAGTCGGCGCCAACGATTGTTATTTTGGGTGATTTATCAAAGATGACGATCAAGGCGCAAATCTCAGAAGCAGATGTTCTTAAAGTCCGAGCTGGACAACCACTTTATTTTACAGTTCTAGGTAATTCACAGCGTCGTTATGAAGGCGTTTTAGAAAAAGTAGAGCCGGCTCCTGAAGCAATTCGTGCTGATGTGAGTATTAATCCTGGTATGGTGAGTGGTTCTAGTGCTTTAATATCATCGGCTATCTATTACAATGGAATTCTACATGTTGATAATGCGGACAATTTTTTGCGAACCTATATGACTGCTCAAGTTCATATTATCTTAGGGCGCGCGCAGAATGTCTTGTTGGTTCCAAGTGATGCTTTACGCGATGAGACAAGAGAGCGTAAAGCATGGGTTTCTGTTTTGGTGGGGGAAAATAAGGTGGTTACTAAACAGGTGAGCGTTGGGTTGAATAATAAGGTTATGGCAGAGATTATTTCAGGACTTAACGAGGGTGATGTCGTCGTCACCAGTTCGTCTGATGGAGTGATGCCAGAGTCTTCTCACATGCATAGCGAAGACGAGAGTTAAAGCATGAGCACAAATCAAGCAGATGCTGTCTTCGTCTTGGAAAATATTGTGCGCAAATTTCCTGCGGGCGAAGCGTTTGTTACCGTTTTGAAAAACATCAATCTTACCATTAAACGTGGTGAAATGGTGGCAATTGTAGGTGCTTCCGGTTCAGGTAAATCGACCTTGATGAATATTTTAGGCTGTCTTGATCGTCCAACTTCTGGTCGTTATTGGATCTCTGGTAAAGAAACAGCTTCCCTTTCTGCGGATGAATTGTCGGCTTTGCGACGTAATCATTTTGGTTTTATTTTTCAGCGTTACCATTTGTTGAATGAATTGACAGCTCTTGGTAATGTTGAAATTCCGGCTATTTATGCGGGATGTGCCGTGGAAGCAAGGAAAAAGCGGGCACAGGATCTTTTAACGCGTTTGGGCATGGGTGATCGGATAAATCATCGTCCAAATCAGCTTTCCGGTGGTCAGCAACAACGTGTTTCTATTGCTCGGGCGCTCATGAATAATGCGGAGGTCATTCTTGCAGATGAACCAACTGGTGCATTGGACAAAAAGAGTGGGCAAGAAGTATTGCATATTTTGGATGAACTTCATCAAGAGGGGCGTACCATTATCATTGTAACCCATGATATGCAGGTGGCTGAAAGAGCAGAGCGTATTATCGAAATCAGTGATGGGGAAATTATTGCTGATAAACGGTCAAGGGTTGCAAAAACAAAAGTTGGTGGAAAATCTTTTCAGGAACAACAAAATCTAAAAGGCCAACAAAAACTGGGCTTTTTTCGTTCTTTTGTTGAGCGATTCCGTGAGGCGTTTGTGATGGCTCTGTTGGCAATGAATGCACATCGCATGCGGACTTTTCTAACAATGCTTGGGGTGATTATCGGTATTGGGGCGATTATTGCTATGGTGGCTTTAGGGAATGGTACACGAGAGAAAATTCTGGAAAATTTTAAAAGTTTGGGTACTAATACATTAACCATTTTTCCTGGTAAAAGTTTTTCTGATCCACAAGCAGAAAAAATAACCAGTTTGGTTGAAGCTGATGCAGAAGCCTTGTCTGGATTACCTTATGTTTCTGGTGTGACACCACAGATTTCAGCAAGCTCGAAAGTGCGTTTTGGTGCAGTTGAAGTCAATGCCATTATTGCGGGGGTGGGAGAACAATTTTTTCAGACACAGGGGCTCAAAGTTTTCAAAGGACAGTTTTTTGATCAAAAAAGTGTCCATGATCGGGCGGTTGATCTCGTGATCGAGAAAGAAGCATTGTCTGTTCTTTTCCCCCATAGCCATGAAAGCCCCCTTGGAAAGGTGGTGAATGTGGGTAATGTTCCTGCGCGTATTATTGGTGTTGTTGATTCGCAAAATAATGCAAGTGGAGATACATCAAATACTTTACAGCTTTATTTACCCTATACAACAGTGCAGACGCGTTTTCTTGGTACAACAGAAGTTCGTGCAATTATTGTTAGGATTGCTGATGATATTGATTCATATTTAGCGGAGACCATGATAAAACGTTTTCTCATTATGCGGCATGGCGGGGAGGATTTTTTCATTAGAAATTCTGAATTTTTCCGTGAACGTGTTATGGAGAGTACAAATATTTTAACACTTTTAATTTCTTCAATTGCAGCTATTTCCCTGGTTGTGGGGGGTATAGGGGTGATGAATATTATGTTGGTCACAGTTTCTGAGCGGATCAATGAAATCGGCGTGCGTATGGCAGTTGGTGCACGGCAAAGTGATATTTTACAGCAATTTCTCATTGAAGCGATTTTGGTTTGTGTGATTGGTGGTGGTTTGGGGATCTTGCTTGGACTTTCTATCGGTGGCTTGTTTCTTCTGTTTAAGGCACCTATTCATTTGGTTTATACTATTGAATCGATCATTATGTCTCTTACTTTTTCAACCCTCATAGGAATATGTTTTGGCTTTTCTCCAGCGCGGCAAGCTTCACGGCTTGACCCTGTTGTCGCTCTTTCACGCGATTAAGCTTTATCAATTGGGGCATGTTTGTTCGTGATGCTTTCCACTTGGATGAAGCATTTATGAAGCGAAACATGAATGGAAAAAGTTTAGCATTATTTGCTGCTCTATTTTAGAAAACGCTTTGTTCATTAAGTGGAGTGTACCACTAGAGGTGAACGTTTTATAGGGCACCCCATCATGTGAGATATGGTAGGCATATAAGCCTTCTTGAGGCATTAAATGTTTTGAGAATGCATGATGAATATTTTAAATCTTTCTTGTCGAGTCTTATGGAAGTAAATCCTATTAAGGAGAAATTAAATAGAACCCGTTAGAATGAGATTGCTTGCAGACTGAATTTTGTTAAAAATTCTCGTCTTCTGAGATGTGAAGAGGAGGACAAATAAAATATACTGCGCGACGATTCTTAAGATTTAACCTAAAAAGAGGCGGGGGAAGTGAATAGTATATCTGCTAACAAACAAAAGAACAAAAAAGAAGGTTGATGCCAAAAACAGCTTAAACCTCCGTTCTTCCAAAAAAATGAACTGGTATCGAGATAGTTGAGCAGTTTAAGAGGTTTCGTTTAGTCTTTTTAAGATTTTCGGAAAAGAGGTTATGAGGATTTCTCACTTTTAGTTTTGCAGAAGGTGGTGCAAATTATAGGTGTTTAGGTTTATGCAAATAAATTATGATCGTGCTCAAGTTTTAAAATGTGACCTAAGACACAGCCATTTTCTGTTCCTTTATGCGAGTAACTTAGCTTTCTTTAGAATATTTTGTTTAAGGCATCGCTTTTTTCTGCCTTATCTCATGATTTTGGAGCTGAAGGATAAACAAGCCATTTGAGTTTCTAGGGTAAGGATGCCGTCAGATACTCGGTAGGGGGCGTGATCTTAAGAACTAATACCGTGAGATGCGGGTTTGATTTCATGAGTTTGGTGAGGAAGACAAAAAGTTTGAGAGGCGGATAGCTTCTTATTTTGAATGATGTATGAATGAAAGGGGCTTTCATTTATTGAAAAAGAATAAGCTCATATTCAGCAGATGTGAGATGAAGTAAGAGAACATCGTAATACCAAGCTGCAATTATGCTGCTAAAAAACATAATGGCCGCTAGTGATGAGCAATGGTATGTCTAGTTGGTATGGTATTCTTCCTCCTGCTACAAGTTCGATACGGAGCGCCATTGTGTTGCACATTAACACTCTTGTTTTAAAGAAACATTTCTCAAGGTATCCAAGCCTATTTTGCGACGCTGTTCATGGTAAATCTATTGAGCACCTCCATCTTTACGCTTATGAAGTAATAAGCCGGCACCATCATTATATTTGCCAGCTCGTGGGTGTTGCTGATAGACCTTGCATTAAGACGGTTCATAAGAGCCATTTTTAGTCATTTCTTGTACAGTTTTTCTCCACACACTCATCCCGCTTGTGATGTGCAAGCGGGTGGTTTTGATTGATTCAAGATAAACAGATTTGAAATGAGAAAATCTTACGTTATTCAGAGTTCTAATTTAATATGAATGACGCTATATTATCATTATAAATCAATATATTGTACATATAAAAAAGAATTCTAAAACCACCCGCTATAAAGTATAAGAAGCGAATAATTAATCTACGAAAGAACAAAAGACAAAAAAATATTCAAAAATCAATATTTTGAATATCACAACTAATATTTTGCGTATTTATAGTGAAATTATATGCATGATCGTTCGTAAAATGCGCTGTTTTGTGTGTGGAGTTTCTTCCTTGGTATCTTGTGTGTTCGCAGGTGTCTTATCCATTTCCTCCTCTCATTCTTAAGCTAAATCCTAAAATTATTGCGCACTTTATTGTGTATTCTTAACAAAAGGCAAAAAATATTTTCAAAATCATCACGCCTTACCGTTTATTTCCATAGGGATATAGACATCAATAAATGCATCATATGATTTGGGGGATACTCAAAAAGATCAAAAGATTCTCTCTTGTTGATTTAATTAAGCATAGAAGAAATATCTTAAAATCAAGCAATTTTAAGCTTTTTTTAAGTTTTTTGGGTAGAACAAGAGGCATTAATGAATAGGTCTAGATTCGATAATTGAAGATGTTTTTAATAGAGAGAAAAGCATGACGACGCTGCAATCGCTTTTACAGAGCTATCGTGATGAAGCGCGTACCGAACGAGATAAAGGTACATATTTTGAGCGTTTTGCTCTTGCTTATCTGACACATGATCCTCTTCAGTCTGGGTGTTATGAGAAGGTTCAAACCTTTAAAGATTGGGCTCGTGAAAATGCTTGGGATGGTCGGGATACCGGTATTGATCTTGTGGCAAAGCTTCGTGATGAAGAGGGATTTGCAGCAATCCAATGTAAATTTTATGATGCAGCCTATCGAATTAAAAAAGCAGATATTGATAGTTTTATTTCGGCATCAGGGAAAGCTCCATTCAAGCGGCGTGTTATTATAGATAGTACTGAAAGTACTTGGAGTGATAACGCTGAAACAATGATACGGGGGCAGGATATTCCTGTTATACGGATTAATCTTTCCGATATACAACAAAGTCCGATCCGTTGGGAAACTTTTGCAGCCCAAGGCAAAGTTGTTTTGGAGGATAAAAAGAAGTTGCGTCCACATCAATTGGAAGCATTGCGTGATGTGCGTGCTGGGCTTGCTCAAGCAGATCGGGGGAAGCTTATTATGGCTTGTGGTACTGGTAAGACATTTACCAGTCTTAAAATTGCTGAGGATTTGGCGGGTGAAGGCAAGTTTGTTTTGTTTCTTGTTCCTTCCTTGGCACTGATGTCACAGACGGTGCGTGAATGGACAACGGATGCAGGAATCGGATTGACATCTTTTGCTGTTTGTTCCGATACACAAGTGGGAAAGCGTCGTAAAAATAGTGATGATGTTGCTGAAATTGATGTGTTTGATCTTGCTTTTCCGGCGACAACCGATGCTGCTAAACTTGCAGAACAGGTGGCGAAGAGTGTTGCAGATAAGATGACCGTGGTGTTTGCAACCTATCAATCTATTCAGGTGATTGCTGATGCTCAGAAAAACTATGGTTTGCCAACATTTGATCTTATCATTTGTGATGAAGCGCACCGTACAACAGGGGCAACGCTGGTGGGCGAGGATGAATCCAATTTTGTTAAGGTGCATTCCAATGATGTTATTCGTGCCAAGAAACGCCTTTATATGACAGCGACACCACGTATTTTTGGTGATAACGCAAAAAGTCGCGCGAATGAAGTTAATGCTGTTCTTGCTTCTATGGATGATGAAAAGCTTTTTGGTAAAACACTTTTTTATCGGGGTTTTTCATGGGCAGTACAAAATGATCTTTTAACAGATTATAAGGTTATTGTCTTAGCAATGGACGAAAAATTGGTCAGTTCCGCTGTTCAGAAGCGCCTTAGTGATAGCGATTCTGAGCTTATTCTTGATGATGCAACAAAGATTATTGGCTGTTATAAGGCTTTGACAAAACAAAATATGAAGGCTGATGTTGGTACGGATTTATATCCTATGCATCGTGCTTTAGCGTTTTGTAAAACTATTAAAAGTTCTGAACTTGTGCGTGATGAGTTTTCTGCGGTTGTTAGAGAATATCTTGATTATACAAAAGAGGATACAGAAAATGAGCATTTTCTGAAGTGTGAAATTGAGCATGTTGATGGCACTTTCAATGCGAAGGATCGTGGTGCATTACTTGACTGGTTGAAAGCTGATAGTGGGGATGATGTTTGTCGTATTTTGACCAATGCTCGGTGTTTGTCTGAGGGGGTGGATGTTCCGGCTCTTGATGCGATCATGTTTTTAAATCCACGCAAAAGCCAGATTGATGTTGTGCAAGCGGTTGGGCGGGTGATGCGTCGCTCTGAAGGTAAAAAGATGGGATATGTCATTTTGCCAATTGGTATTCCTCCTGATACTCCAGTGGAACAGGCTTTGAACAACAATGATAAATATCGGGTTATCTGGCAAATTTTAAATGCTTTGCGTGCGCATGATGATCGTTTTGATGCGACGATTAATAAGGCATCCCTCGGGCAAGATATCAGCAATGTGATTGAGATTATTGGTGTCACGCAGAGCACTGAGTTACAGGCTGTTACGGCTGTTGTAGACAATCTTCCGGTTCGCTCACAGCCTGCACGAGCGGGAATTGGAAGTCTGGAGCATGATTGCTTTCTTACAGAGCAGGTAAACGAGGAGTTTTCTTTCTGCGTAGATGAACTTTCTCGTGCGATTTTGGCAAAGATCGTTAAGAAATGTGGGACACGTGATTATTGGGAGGATTGGGCGAGCAATATTGCTGAAATTGCTAAGAATCATATCACGCGCTTAACAGGCATTCTGGCAGAGCCAAATACTGAGGCGCGTCAAGCCTTTGACAGGTTTGTGGCAGAACTGCGTGATGACTTAAATGATGCTGTTACAGAAGCTGATGCGATTGAGATGTTGGCACAGCATATTATCACGCGTCCTGTCTTTCAGGTGTTGTTTGAAGGCTATCAGTTCACACGTGAGAATCCTGTCTCGCGTGCTATGCAGCGTATGCTTGATGTGCTTGATGAGGCAAATCTTGATAAGGAATCCAAAGATCTGGAAAAATTTTACGCAAGTGTAAAATTACGAGCCAGTGGCATTACGGATCCAAAAGCAAAACAGAGGTTGATTGTAGAGCTTTATGATAAGTTTTTTCGTTATGCTTTTCCACGCACTGTAGAAAAACTAGGCATTGTTTATACCCCCGTCGAGGTTGTGGATTTTATTTTGCACTCTGTCAATGATGTCTTAGAGCAAGAATTTGGGCAAACGCTTGGCTCACCGGGTGTGCACATCATGGATCCTTTTACTGGAACGGGTACTTTTATCACGCGGCTTTTACAATCGGGCCTGATAAAGCCAGAAGAAGTGAAACACAAATTTTGTCGTGAAATTCATGCCAATGAAATCGTGCTTTTAGCCTATTATATTGCAGCCATTAATATTGAGACGACCTATCATGGTCTGATGGGGGGCGATTATGTTCCGTTTGAGGGAATTTGTTTAACCGATACATTCCAGCTTTATGAGCAAGAAAAAGACCTGATCAGTGATTTGCTGGTGGATAACAGTACACGTCGGGCGCACCAGAAGGAACTGGATATTCGTGTTATTGTTGGCAACCCCCCTTATTCTTCTGGACAAAAAAGTGAAAACGACAATGCGCAGAATATTGGCTATCCTAAATTGGATCGTCGCATTCGTGAAACCTATGCCGCTCAATCTAAAGCAAGCAATGTTAATGGACTTTATGACAGTTATATTCGTGCCATTCGTTGGGCAAGTGACCGTATAAAAGACTGTGGTGTTATTGGTTTTGTGACAAATGCAGGTTTTATCAGTAGTTACTCTACGGATGGTTTACGAAAATGTTTAATCGAGGAATTTAGCAGCCTTTATATTTTCCATTTGCGGGGGAATCAACGAACTTCTGGAGAACTCTCTCGAAAGGAGGGGGGAAAGATTTTTGGTTCTGGGTCTCGCGCACCTATTGCGATTTCCATTTTGGTTAAAAATCCGGATGCACAACAGCATGGGAAAATATATTTTCGTGATATTGGAGATTATCTCACAGCAAAAGAAAAGCTCCGTGAACTTCAGAGGTTGGGGAGTATTGGTGGTATCACACGTGAACACAGCTGGCAGATGATTACACCTGATGAGCATGGCGATTGGCTGAATCAGCGCAATAATGATTTTGAAAAATTTCTAGCCTTAGGTGACAAGAAAGGCAGTGATAAAAGGCTCTTTGAAAATTTTTCTGGCGGTATACAAACTAGTCGTGATGCTTGGACATATAACTCAAGTCGTGAAGCTTTAGCAAAGAATATGAGCAATATGATTGCTTTTTATAACAGTGAAGTAGAGCGTTTTAATGCTGCGTATCTACATTCTGATCGCAAAGCACGTGCAAATGCTGTGAACGATTTTGTCAATACAGATTCTAGAAAGATTAGTTGGAGTAGTAGCCTTAAAGAAGAATTAATAAGGGGGAAAGCTTTTAAATTTAAAGATACGTATATTACCCAGAGCCTTTATCGTCCTTTTACACAACAGTGGCTCTATTACAATCGTGTTTTTAACCATAGAGTTTTACAAATGCCACGTATTTTTCCTCTGGAACAAGCGGCTGAAAATAAGGTGATACAAGTTACGGGAATTGGAGCAAGCAGTGGCTTTTCTGTTCTGATGACTAAGAATTTATCTAATCTTCATGCAATGGATACTGGTCAATGTTTTCCACGGTATGTTTATGAAGATGCTGTGTCCTTGAAAAATAAGGAGGGGGATCAGGTTCATTTGTTTGCAAATTTTGCAGAGGAAAGTAAAGAAACTGGTTTAGAGCGGCGTGATGCTCTTACGGATGAAGGGTTGGCTTATTTTAAGGCAGCTTATCCTGGTGAAATGATAACAAAGGATGATTTGTTTTATTATGTTTACGGGATTTTGCATTCTGAAGATTATCGTGCTCGTTATGCGCATAATTTATCTAAACAATTGCCGCGTATTCCAACAGTTAAAAAGGTAGAGGATTTTTGGGCTTTTGTTACAGCGGGGCGAAAGCTTGGTGATTTGCATATGAATTATGAAGAGGTTGAACCCTATCCCGTTACCTATAAACAGGGTGATCCAAGAACTTGGGTGATTTCTGATGAGAAGAGTTTTTATCGTGTTGAAGCAATGAAATTTGCTGGTAAGCGTGGTGCTATTGACAAAAGCACCGTGGTTTATAATGCGAATATCACGATGCAGAATATTCCTCTTGAAGCTTATGAGTATGTGATCAATGGCAGGCCTGCTCTTGAATGGGTTATGGAGCGGCAGGTTGTCAAAACGGATAAAGCGAGTGGGATTGTGAATGATGCCAATCGCTATGCTGTTGAAACGGTGGGTAATCCAGCTTATCCATTGGAATTGTTTCAGCGGGTTATTACTGTAAGCTTGGAAACAATGAAAATTGTGCGCAACCTGCCAAAATTGGAAGTGAGAGAAACTGAAAAGGTTAAATTATCCATTGTGCGGTAAAATAGCGCTGTGTCGTAACAAACTGGCACTATCACACACCTTGTCAGCTCGTGGGTATTGCGACAGCCCTTGGCACTTGAGACACGTCCATAAGAGGCATGTCTTTCTTGTACAGTTTTACGCTGCGCAGGCTCTCTTCCTTTGTGATGTGCAAGTCCTATGTGATGTGCAAGAAAATGGTTTTGATTGATTCAATAGAGAACAGATTTGAAATGAGAGAATCTGATGATATTGAGAGCTCTCATTCAAGTTGAAGCGTAATAAATTTCATTATAAATCAATATATTGTATGTGATAAAGCACCTTAGGCAGTGAGGTCGCTAAAATTATGACGCATGAGCTTTAGCGGTAGTGATGAATATTCTCAGGCAGGGTTTTCTTGTCGAGCTTTATGTGAGTAAACCATATAAATGGGGAAGCTGAGTGGAACCTGTCCAGAGAAAGTGGATTGTTTACAAATCGTTGCTAATAAGAATCGTCGCCTTTTGAGATGTTGAGAGGAAATGACAATTCTCATGAAATCTGTCTTTTGAGGTGTTCTGATATTGAAGTGAGCAGGTGGAACGCGTTAGACAAGAAGCTGAGTTATTATTGTTTACAGATCAATAGAGTTTAAAAGTTTTCGTTCTTTTTGGGAGAGGAAACCAGACAAAAGGTGATCTTAGAGAGCGAAATGATTTCAAAAAAGATTGCGATAAAAAACGTAGGGTATTTGTCGCGGTGTGCGTTTTGAGCTTATTTCTATCTGTGATCTAAAATGCTCTTATGAAGATGCTTTTTAGAATAAGAGATTGTTACTAATATATTGACTTATAATGATAGTTTAACATTCTCTCTGTTGAATGAGAAATCTAAGTATTATAAATTTTCTCATTTTAAATCTATTAAAATTACTTCTTTGCATGTCATACGAGGTTGGTATGTTCGTGTTTAAGAAAGGCGTAATGCATGCCTCTTACCAATCATCCCAAGAGGTTTAAGAGCTATCGTAATACTTGGGAGGTGGCAAAATATAGGGTGAGGCGGTTTGCATTTTTTATGAAGGGTAAAGAGGGTGGTGTCAATAGATCTCCTATAATAAGTCGGGAGATCTTATAGTTGTCTGGGGACTCTATTTACAAGAGCTTATAATATTGGGATGGCATGTACAGATCCGCGCTGTGAGATATGTTTGGGATGTAAGAGATGTTTTGGGTGAACGTGCAAATACAGTGACACGTGCATTGGGATGTTCTGCGTTGTATGAGGGTAAGCTCTGTCGAGTTTTTATAGAGGCAACTCGTGTGGAAGGGTATGAAAGAAAGGTATGAAGAGGTCAGAAGATGGCAAGGTTTTTAAAAAGTCAGAAGGATAAAGATTAGAATGCGGTTCTGATATAGACTTGGAGCGTTTTAATATATTGGAATATAAGAATGCGGATTTGATTGATCTGTTGTATTGCACTTTCAGCATTGTTCTTTTTAACAGGATAGGCAATGAAATGGATATCAGGCATTAAATATTTAAGTTCTCGCATTGAGCGCCACACATGGTAATCATGGGTGACGATATAAAGGGTTTTATAGTGGTGTTTTTTGATCCAATCGGCGCTTTCTTTAGCATTTCCTCTGGTGTTAATCGCTTGATGTCCGATGTCAATACAACAGGAGATAAGCCGTGGGGTAATATGCATGTTGTGCATGAGACTTTTCAGATTGGTTGTGGTATTTACGCCACTGATGAGGAGACGTGAACCAAACCCCCTTTGTAAGAGATTAAGTCCTGTCTCTATTCGGTTTTCTCCGCCTGTAAGCACGATAATGGCATCCGCTTTGGGGAGAGGTGTTGGGGGAGAAAGTCGTTCAGTTTTTTCAGAAAAAATAATAAAACCGCCCCAGAAAATTAAAACAATGATTGAAAGAGTAAGGGTTGTCGGTGGAAAATAGCGAAATAAAAAGCAGGGAGACCAACTATTATAGTGGGGCCGTTTTGGAAGAGGACGTTCTAAATTTTTTTGCATCAATGAGTTGGGGCTGTTGTGAGTCATAAAATTAAAATAAACCGTTTTCACATTGATCGATTTTTTTCAGTTGCGCTAAAATAGTCATGCGGTTGGTAAGGGTGGTGAGAAAAGAAACGAAAATAATAAGCAGAGTGATTTTTCCGTAGGGGATGGAACTTATGGAAAGATGTCCAAACAAAGCTGTTACTTGGCTAGCTTCTACTCTTCCCAAGTTATAATTCGTCCAGAAGCAAAAGGCTGAAAACAGAAATATGCTTGTAAGACCACCATATAAAGCACCACGCAGCGCAGTTTTAAAAAAATGCCAGTCAAATTGGCGCGCAATGAAAAGAGTTTCAGTACCAAGGAAATATAAGACATTGATAATATGTGTATTTTCTGCCAATGCATTGCGGGTGGCAAAAATGATGGTGAGGATAAGAGAGCCTAAAACCAATGCTAAAATTGAAAAACCAATGAAAACAGTGGTGTGTGCCATGGTCGCAAAACGATGAACCCAAACACGGTGATCATCAAATTGACCTCCTGGAATTTGGGTTTTAATGGCGTGATTAATGGCTGAAAAATTGATTTTTTCATCCCCATTCAGGGTCACAATGATGAGGCGGGGAAGGGGTAGTTCATTGACATTGAAGCCTGTTCCAAGCCATGGCTCCAGTAACTTTTCTGTAGCTTTTTGGTCAACAATTTTTGCATCTTGTACACCAGAAAATGTTTTAACCAATTGTACGGCATCACGGAGTGCTTTGTTGATATCAACATTGTCAATGGGGCGTATTTGTATTGTTGCTTCATAGCTAATCTGATTACTCCAATTTTGGGCGGCACGTTGGACCAAATCAACACCGATTAAGGTGAGGCTTGAAAGAAATGTCATAATAGCAATCACGGCAACTAATGCTTTTCCAGAAATATTACCACTGGGAATAATCGCTGTTGTATTTTTTTTATTGCTTGTAAAAATGGGGAAAGATTTATTCATGAATCGTCATCCGTCCGTTATGGAGAAGCATACGCCGTGCTGCAACTTGTTCCATTAAGGCAATATCATGGGTGGCAATGATAACAGCCGTTCCAAAACGGTTTAATTCAATAAACAAACGGAGGAGGCGTTTTGCCAAGGGCGGATCGACATTTCCGGTGGGTTCATCGGCAAGTAGAATTTCAGGTTGATCAATGAGTGCGCGTGCAATGGCTACCCTTTGTTTTTCCCCACCGGAAAGAACCGGTGGTAAAACATGAATATGATCTCCAAGACCTACCCAACAGAGAAGATCTTCCACTTCACTGCGATAGGTTGCTTCTTCTTGTCCTTTAATGCGTAAAGGTAAGGAGACATTTTCATAAGTGGTCATGTGGTCGAGTAAACGAAAATCTTGAAAAACCACCCCGATACGTTGTCGCAGCGCAGGGAGCTCTTGTCGTTTGAGTAATGCTGTGTCTGTTCCAAAGAGATCAATATGACCGCGGGTGGGTTTGAGTGCCAAAAACATAAGACGCATCAGCGACGTTTTCCCTGCTCCAGAGGCACCTGTGAGAAATTGAAATGATCCAGGAGGAATATGAAAGCTAATATCACGAAGGACCTCAGGGCCCATTCCATAGCGTAGGCCGACATTTTCAAAATGAATCACTTTTTATTATTACTCCTGATTTTATATTGCATCATTTATTCTAAAAACTCTTACTTTCATTGCTTTAGATTTTTGTTGTAAGCTTGTTTATTTTAGATTTCATGGTTTTCAATATTTTTTATACACCCTCGTTATAGATAAATATTTTTGCTCAAGAATATTATCACTTATACTTTCTTTTTTTAGCCTTATTTATGATTTTAGCAGGAATTTCAAAGGGATTCTAGCATAAACATCAGAACTATTTTTCCTTCTTACTCAGAAGCTTTTTTTGCACTGAGTGGACATTGGGTGATTTTAAAAAGCTATGTTGCTCTTTTTATCTTACTTTCTTATTCTTGTTCGTATCCCAATCCTGAGGTTTTGGCTTAAATTATTTCTTACCTCTCATGAAGAAAAGCGTTTGTTGTTAGAATGATTGAGCTTTTCATGAATTGTTTTGTTTTTTATTATCCTCGGTGGTTTTCGTAATAATGCTGAGATAATTTTAGCAAAAAACAAAAACCACCGTATGTTGTATTTCGTCGTGTTTTTTAGTTTTGTCGGTTGGCAATCAGATCTTCAACAACTTGTGGTTCGGCAAGAGTTGAAATATCTCCGAGAGTATCAAAATCGTTTTCAGCGATTTTTCGTAAAATACGTCTCATAATTTTCCCTGATCGCGTTTTGGGAAGCTGCGGAGCAAACTGAATTTTATCCAATATGGCAATAGAGCCTATTTCTTGTCTCACATGCTTGATAAGGTCTTTTTGCAATTCTTCACTTGGCGCTGTTCCTTCCATGAGAGTCACAAAACTATAAATTCCTTGTCCTTTAATGGGATGCGGGTAACCCACAATAGCTGCTTCTGATACAGCGGGATGAGAAACAAGAGCTGATTCAATTTCAGCGGTTCCTAACCTGTGCCCCGAGACATTGAGAATGTCATCAACCCGTCCTGTGATCCAATAATAACCGTCGCTATCGCGCCTACAGCTATCGCCTGAAAAATATTTTCCTTTATAGGAGGAAAAATAAGTTTGAATAAAGCGTTCATGATCTTTATAAAGTGTGCGCATTTGTCCGGGCCATGAATCACTGATACAAAGATTGCCTTCTGCTTCACCTTCTAAAACATTACCTTGGGCATCAACAATTTGGGGTTGAACACCAAAGAAAGGACGTGTGGCCGATCCTGCTTTGAGGGGGGTTGCACCGGGCAAGGGTGTGATCATATGCCCTCCTGTTTCCGTTTGCCACCATGTATCGAGAATCGGACAACGGTCATTTCCAACTGTATGATAAAACCATTCCCATGCTTCTGGGTTAATAGGTTCGCCTACTGTGCCTAAAAGACGCAACGATGTTCTGTCTGAGTGTTCAACAAACGAATTTCCTGCTCCCATTAAGGCGCGGATAGCTGTTGGTGCGGTGTAGAGTGTATTGACTTGATGCTTGTCGACAATTTCCCAGAATCTGCCTTTGTCAGGAAAGGTTGGTGTGCCTTCAAACATTAAAGTGGTCGCACCATTACATAAAGGTCCATAAACCAAGTAAGAATGGCCGGTTATCCAACCAATATCAGCCGTACACCAGTAAACTTCATCGGGGTGGTAATCAAAAACATATTGGTGAGTCATCGAGGCAAAAACAAGATAGCCTGCTGTGGTATGCAAAACACCTTTAGGTTTGCCGGTGGAGCCTGAAGTATAAAGAATAAAAAGCGGATCTTCAGCATTCATGGGTTCTGCTGGACAAGCTGTTTTGGCATGAGCTATCTCTTCGTGGTACCAAAAATCACGCCCCTCTACCCATTGAATGGGTCCACAAGTCCGCCGTATAACCATGACTTGGTCCACCTGCACGTTTTGGCGCGCTGCTATCTCAATAGCATGATCAACATTGTCTTTTAAGTTGATCCGTTTGCTGCCACGCAAGCCTTGATCAGCGGTAATAATGAAGGTTGATTCACAATCGACAAGGCGTCCTGCTATTGCCTCAGCAGAAAAGCCAGCAAAAATAACCGAATGAATAGCTCCAATGCGAGCACAAGCAAGCATGGCATAGGCTGCTTCGGGAATCATAGGAAGATAAATGGTTACTTTATCGCCTTTCTTAATGCCACGACTTTTCAAAAGATTAGCAAAACGACAAACATGTTCATAAAGCTCGTTATAGGTTATTTTTTTATCATGGTAAGGATTATCTCCTTCCCAAATGAGTGCGATTTTGTCTCCATGGGTTTTCAGGTGGCGATCAATGCAATTATAGGTAACATTTGTTATCCCATCTTCGTACCATTGAATGGAGACATCTCCGTTAAAAGAAGTGTTTTTTACTTTTGTAAAAGGTTTAAACCATTCAATGCGTTGACCATGTTTGGCCCAGAAGCTTTCTGGATCATTGATGCTTTCTCGATACCATTGTTGATAAGTTTCCTCATCGAGTAAAGTATTTTTTTTGATCTCTTCTGATATTGGATAAATTTTTTCAGTCATGTTTCCCTCTTTTTATTGTTTGGAAAAATCTGCCTCTGTATTTTTGTATGGTTATATTTGTGGCAGAGTTTTCCCAAAAGCTTTTCATTATGAGGTTAGACTAAATGACAAAGATTAGAATAGTCAATTTTTAAATCTGATGTGATGATATTAAAGAGGGTATTCTATGTTTTTAGGATACTCAAATATAGCAAAACCTATTGCGGTATAGAGCTTTTTATAAACACACTAAGACATTTTAAAAATGTCTATTATAAAATATTTCTCAAAATTTGATATAAACCAATATAGTTAAATAAAAGACTAACAAGAAAGAATATTGAGCTTATTAATAATGATTTTTTTAGAGAATCTTTCCAACTATAATAAATAAACTTATAATAAAAAAGATATATTAAACCAAAAAAAATGTTACTATAAGCGATTCAATAATTTTATGAGTAAAATCTGTCATTATAAATCATAACCACTCATTAATAGTATCGTCGCTACTTTATTCAGCGTGCTCGGAACTCATCCAATAAAGATTAATATAACCCAAAATATCTACATAAACTATCAGAAATAAAAAATAGAATTCCCACAAATAATCCTGTTATTATAGATAGTTTCCAACTCCAACCACCGAATGTTTTAACAAAAGTAGCATATATAGGGATAAATACAACAAGTATTAAGAACAATCTTGCAACTTTATAAAGAATATCCATTATAGAAAAATCCTGATTATAATATTTTATATAGTAGATATCTCTGAAAAATATTTTATCCATAGATATTTGGTATATTCTTTCGAATATATTTACAAAAATACTAATTTCAGAGATATCTTTGTCGCTATTCTCTATAAATTAGAACCAACACTCCCAAACTTTTTCTCCAAAAGCCCAAAGACCACCTGCTAAGAATCCACCTGCGGCACCTAAGAGTCCACCTGAAAGCGCCCCCGCTGGTCCTCCAGACATACCGCCAAATGCCCCGCCTATTCCTCCATCAAAAGCTCCATGCAACCCCCCTGCACCTATGTGATACATAAAATCATTAGTACTACATGCATTTCCATAAATGATAGGTGTTGAATCATTTATCGTATAAGTTAAACCTGAAGCAAAATTTCTTATTTTAATCCTCCTTGAATTATCTATATTAAAAGTAGTATCATAATGATACATTTCAAATGGCTATTATGTATTTTTAGAAAAATGTCAAAGATAAACTTCAAAAATGGCAATAAAAATACTGTATAAATAATATATATTATGTATATATGGAATTATTATTCTTAAAAATATAATAATATTACTTTCAATATTTTAAAATATAAGAAATTACACCATATTTTTCTTAATTAAAGTTTAAAATCAGAAAAATTGCGCATATGAAAAGTTGAAGTTTTTCTCTTTGTTTACGAGATCGACAAAGGAATATCGTTATTGAAATCGGTCTCATTGCCATTGTTTTGCCTGCATGTATTATGCGCACATGCGTGGGATTCGTTCTTTTATTTTTCAAGCAGATATTGACTGTATTTACGCTTTGTAGAGCATAGAAAGGCTCTATACTATCGTTGACCTTATAGATTGCTATCATGTTGTTTAGCGCGGTTCTTGGTGCTCTATTGGGTATTTGAGATGTTTATTTTGCTCAAGTGACTTACATGAAAGAGTTTTGTTACTGTATTATGCAACCATAAACCTCTTTTTGTCTGCTTTATGCCATTGGCATGTGGGGAAATTGTTTACGCGTGTTGGAGAAGTTAAGAGAATTCATGATTTTCAATGGAAATCATTGCGATGATCTTATTCAATATTCTTTTGTAATTATTTATTTCGCGACAGTTTTTTCATTCATGCGCAACGCCCCTCTTATCATTTTGCCTTTATATAAGGATTTATTTTTTATATTGCTTTTGCTGGAGAGGCGGTCAGAGGGGAGTAAAGTAGAGCCAATGTGCGAGAATATGAGAGCCAAATTGCAATGCTATCTTGAAGCTATTGTATGTGTTGTGGATGTACCGGTGAAAAATTTGAGAAGACCAGCTTTTTTGCTTATTTTGCTAACAGGATGAAAGAGGGACTGGAATCTTTTTTGCTAGAATTGCCCTTTTATTGATATTGAAGGAAATATTTTTCTCATTTCTTTTGTTTTTGGTTTGTTCGTAGAATTTTCAATGGGAATTTATATGAGAGGAAATTGCTTTACACAGGGCGTTTTCCAAATAAAGCAGAGCCAATGCGAAGGACGTTAGAGCCAAACTGTAGAGCGGTTTTGAAGTCACTGGACATGCCCATGGAAAGCTTTGGAAGACCTGCTTGTTTTGCTAATTTTGCTAAGAGCGCGAAATAGGGGCCGGGGTTTTCGTCGACAGGGGGGATGCCCATAAGTCCGATGATATCGAGTCCATAGTTGTTTTTGCATTGGTTGACAAAAGATGTAGCTTCTTGTGGTGCGATACCACTTTTTTGCGGTTCTAAGCCAATGTTAACCTGAACATAGCAAGGAAGATGCCTTTTTTGCTTTTCCATTTCTTCAGCTAAGCTTTTGGCTATTTTTTCACGGTCAACCGTTTGGATGACATCAAAAAGTTTTACTGCCTCTGCCGTTTTATTTGATTGTAGGGGACCGATGAGATGGAGTTTAATATTTTCAAATTGTTGACGTAAAGCAGGCCATTTTTGTGCTGCTTCTTGTACGCGGTTTTCTGCAAACAAAAATTGGCCTGCTTGTAAAATGGGGCGTATATCAACAGCAGAAACAGTTTTTGAAACAGCGATAAGTTCAATTTCTTCTACAGGGCGTTGTAACTCTTGGCATGTTTCAGCAATGTCTTTTTGAAGGTTTTGCCATGCTTCAACGGAAGGGGCATCGAGGGGCGTTTGTGTATTCATGTTTTTGTGCTTTACCTTTTTTGTTCAAGAGTTGGTCGTTTTTTTTAAAGTTTTATAAAATACTTAGGGAAATATTTCACGAAAATGTTGACGATGAGGTTAATCCATGGTCAAGCATAATAAAACAAGTTTTTGGTTCTGTTTTATTAAAAGAGTATAATGGGAATGATAATTGGACATTATAATATAGGCGAACGCTATAATCCACGTGCGAGAGAAAAAAAATGGCAAGAAATTTGGGATGAAAAGAAAATTTTTCAGACTCTTCAAGAAGATGCTCGTGAAAAATATTATGTTTTAGAAATGTTTCCTTATCCTTCTGGCCGTATTCACATGGGGCATGTGCGCAATTATGCCATGGGGGATGTGGTTGCACGCTATAAACGCGCCAAGGGGTTTAATGTGCTTCATCCCATGGGGTGGGATGCTTTTGGGATGCCGGCTGAAAATGCCGCTATGCAAAATAAAGTGCATCCTAAAACTTGGACCTATCAAAATATTGCGGTCATGCGCGGGCAATTAAAACAATTAGGACTCTCATTAGATTGGGCGCGTGAATTTGCGACTTGTGATGAGGAATATTACCACCGACAACAAATGTTGTTCCTTGATTTCTATCAAAAGGGGTTGGTAGCACGTAAAGTGGCTAAGGTGAATTGGGATCCTGTTGATCATACTGTTTTGGCCAATGAACAGGTTGTTGATGGGCGGGGATGGCGTTCTGGTGCGTTGGTGGAACAACGTGAGTTGACGCAGTGGTTTTTCAAAATTAGCGACTTTAGTGAAGATCTCTTGGCTGGGCTTGAAGAGCTGAACCAATGGCCGGAAAAAGTTCGCACCATGCAAAAAAACTGGATTGGAAAATCACAAGGTTTGCTGATTCGTTGGGCTTTAAAGTCGGCGGGTGATGCTGATGATGTTTGTGAGAAATTTGATGAGGTTGTTTGTTATTCAACGCGTCCTGATACACTGTTTGGCGCTTCCTTTTTGGCTCTGTCTGTTGATCATCCTATTGCACAAGCTTTGGCAAAAAAAGACAAAGCGTTGAGTGCTTTTATTGAAAATTGTCGGTGTGGTGGAACGACAACGGCAGCACTTGAAACAGCTGAAAAACAAGGGTTTCTCACGCCCCTTTTGGCTGTTCATCCTTTCGATTCAACAGTACATATTCCCGTTTATATCGCGAATTTTGTGCTTATGGACTATGGAACAGGGGTTGTTTTTGGTTGTCCAGCTCATGATCAGAGAGATTTCGATTTTGCGCGTAAATATGATCTTCCAATAAAACCGGTGGTTTTACCAAAAGGAGAGCAAGCAGAAGATTTTGTCACACCTGAAACACCTTATACGGGTGATGGGGTGATGATCAATTCTAGTTTTTTGGATGGTTTGACACCCCGACAAGCTTTTGAAGAAGCTGCTAAAAAGCTTGAAAAGCAAATGCTCAATGGGCAACCGCAAGGGAAGAAAACAGTGCAATTTCGTTTGCGTGATTGGGGGATTTCACGTCAACGTTATTGGGGGTGTCCCATTCCGATGATCCATTGTACAACTTGTGGGGTTGTTCCTGTTCCACGTGCCAATTTACCGGTTGTGTTGCCTGATGATGTTACTTTTGATCAACCAGGAAATCCTCTTGCACGACATGAAAGGTGGCAGAATGTTACTTGTCCTTCCTGTGGTCAACCTGCCAAACGCGAAACCGATACTATGGACACATTTGTTGACTCTTCTTGGTATTATGCACGCTTTACGGCTCCTTTTGCGCAGGAACCTGTTGACAAACAAGCAACAGCTGAATGGTTGCCTGTGCAACAATATATTGGTGGAATTGAGCATGCCATTTTGCATCTTCTTTATGCACGCTTTTTTATGCGTGCTATGAAATTGGTCGGTCATGTGACGGTAGATGAGCCTTTTAAGGGGCTTTTTACCCAAGGTATGGTGGTGCATGAAACCTATCGAGATGATAAAGGGTGGGTTTCTCCAGCAGAAATTTCGATTGTTGAAAAAGATGGAAAGCGGTGTGCTTATAAATTAACCGATCAAAGTGAAGTGACGATTGGTTTGATTGAGAAAATGTCAAAATCAAAAAAGAATGTCGTTGATCCTGATGATATTATTGCATCTTATGGCGCTGATACTGTGCGTTGGTTTGTGTTGTCAGATTCTCCTCCCGAGCGGGATGTCATTTGGACAGAATCTGGTGTTGAAGGTGCACATCGCTTTGTACAGCGTGTTTGGCGCCATGTGGCTGTGAGTGCTTCTATTTTAAAGGATGTGGCGCCTTGTGCAGGGCATCAGGGAGCGGCTTTGGAACTCTCAAAGGTCGCACATCGCACGCTTTGCGCTGTAGAAGATGATTTGGAAAAATTCGCTTTTAATCGGGCTATTGCACGCCTTTATGAATTCTTGAATATTATGGCACCGTGGTTAAATAGGATAGAAAGTGTTGACGATGAAATGAAAGCTTCTTTACGTCAAGCCATGGATTTTTTTCTTGCTATGATTGCACCAATGATGCCCCATTTAGCAGAAGAATGTCATGCTGCTTTAGGGGGAAAAAATTTAATATCTGCGCTTGCTTGGCCTATTTATGATCCTACGTTAACCGTTGCGGAATGCTATACTTTGCCAGTACAAATTAATGGTAAAAAACGCGGTGAGGTGAGCGTTGCAGCAACTGCTGATGAGGTGATGATTAAAGAAGCGGTTTTGGCGTTAGATTTTGTAAAGGCGCAGCTGGTTGAAAAGCCTGTGAAAAAAATCATTGTTGTTCCAAAAAGGATTGTGAATGTCGTTTTTTAGAAGTTCTATTCTTGTCATTTTAGCTGGTGTATTCACACTGTTGTGTGGATGCAAAGTTGAACCGCTTTACCGTCAAGAGTTGCAGAGTGCAATGACAATGGATTCTGCTTCTTATGGGAATCCTGCTTCTGGATACCCTTCTGGACAAGCTTCTTTGGGATTAGCGCAAAAGCTTGCTTCTATTGTTGTGGAAGAACCTTCGGATCGTTTTGGTCAAATGGTGCGCAACCATCTGCTTTTTCTTTTGTATGGAAATGGTGCTAAACCTTCTCTACCTGCTTATCAATTGGCATTACAGATATCCGTCTTTACAAGAGAATCTATGCAGATAGAGGTTGATTTCGAGAAAAAGAGAAAGGGACGACCTTCTGTTGGAACTGTTATGAGCAGAGCTTCTTACACTTTGCAGGATATGAAAAATACTCTTGTTGCAAAAGGAACAGCAATGATGAATGCATCTTTTGAGCGACTTCGTCAAGAATATGCAACGCTGCAAGCAGAAGAAGATGCAAAAAAACGTGTTGCGGAAGAGTTGGCTGAACAGATCTTTTTGTTACTTTCAAAAGATCTTTCCAATAAAAATTCTAGATATTAAGCAATATTTTGTCCTGTTTTTTTCCAGTCGTCGAGGAATATTTGCAACCCTTTGTCGGTGAGAGGGTGTTTGACCAGTGCTTTTAAGATTGCTGGTGGAACTGTTGCAATGTCAGCACCGCTTAGTGCTGCTTCTTTGACATGATTAACGGTGCGGATTGAAGCGGCTAGGATTTGTGTTTCAAAGTTATAGTTATCATAAATTGTGCGAATTTCATGAAGCAGTTCACTTCCATCATTTCCACAATCATCAAGTCTACCAATAAAAGGTGAAACGAATGTTGCACCTGCTTTGGCGGCTAATAAGGCTTGATTGGCAGAAAAACAAAGTGTGAGATTTGTTTTTAGTCCTGCTGCTGTGAGGGCTTTACAGGCTTTTAATCCATCGAGTGTTAAAGGAAGCTTGATACAAATATTGTCGGCAATCTTTGCTAAAACAGCTGCTTCTTTCATGATGCTTTCAAATTCCGTTGCTGCAACTTCAGCAGAAACAGGTCCGCTAACGAGAGCACAAATTTCTTTTGTAACATCAAAAATATTGCGTCCTGATTTTAGGATAAGAGAGGGATTGGTGGTAACACCATCAACAAGGCTTAAATTCTGTAACTCTTGAATTTCTTCAATATTGGCGCTATCCACAAAAAATTTCATCTCTAACCTCTTCTTTTTAGCTTTATCCTATTTTTTGTTATGCGCTATTGTTGACTGCAAAAGCAAGAGAAAGAATTAATATCTGTGTAAAGAACAAGAATGCTATGGTGTTAATCATGTACCCGTTTTCGGTAAAGAAATATGATTTATCGTTTCCACACCCATTTCATAGTGTTACTCGTGATAAGGTATAGAATTCATTGCGTACCAACATTTTTGCGTATTGGCATCTTTGCGTAGCGGTGTTTTTATATTTATGGAAATAAGCTAGCATTATCAAACACTTTGCTCATTTCCTATTTGCGATTGCTCTTGATATTTGAGAGTGCATCATAAGATACCTTCCTTTTTTAGGGGGTATGTTTAACTTTGTTTTTGATGAAAGCGGATGGATTTATTTTGTCGTAAAACACTGTTGAAGAACGCCTGTAAAATTTTACGCATGAAGGGTTTTTTTTATGGTCAATTACATTGATTTATTCTGTGTTCTCCATTCTTCAACAATACGCTTTTGTGCTGCTTGTATTGTTGCTTGATTCTCAATCAAGCTGAAAGATGTATACACGTGTTTTCACGTTTTGGCACAAAGCCAAGGTGAATATTGTAACGGCTCCATTTGCAATATTATTCTCCCTATAATTAAAATCATGGGATACTCTTTCATCAATAAGGATTTACAAATGTTCCTCGATGGGGTTGAAATGAGAAAAATTCATCGTATTGAGGGTTTTATTACAATAGGTAAAATGATGATTATATCTTTATAAATCAGTTTGTTGAAGATAAATTGAGATATGAGGCGGTAAAAAAATAAACGTGTGTGTTGGGAAGAGGTCACACTATGGGATCGCTTTGTTGAAGGATGCACTTAACCGATAGCATGTTGAATGCTTAATAGTGATGCGCTTTATTTACACAGAAGAATGGCGCTGGTTTTTTTGCTATAGAGTTTTTTGTTATAGACGATGAGATTGGTTCTTTTACTGGCACTTTGGTGATGAAATGAGTATTAAAAAGAATTTTTGTTAGAAAAGTGTTGTAATCGGGGGGATTGAATCCTGCAATGAATTTTATAAGAGTGTTTAAAGATTAAGGTTTAGGCCTGTTGGTGCTCAATAGGTCGTAGATTGGTTTAAAAGATGAATTCAAACATGATAGAGGAAAAGATTGTATCCGTATTGGTTCCTCTTCCTGTTGCTCACGCTTATAGTTATAAAGTTCCATCTTCTATGGAGGTGAACGTTGGTTCCTTTGTTCGGGTTCCGTTGATGGGGCGTGAGCTTTGCGGTTTTGTTGTGGACGTTGGAGAGCAGACAGCCGATGGGCAAAAGTCTGCTCCTGTGGCGCGTGAAAAATTACGCTCTCTGCTTCATGTTTTTGATTGTCCCCCATTAAAAGCAGAAATGATCACATTTTTGCGTTTTGTTAGTCGCTATACAATGGCGCCTTTTGGTCTTGTAGCACGATTGGTTTTGTCGGTACCGGCTGCTTTAGAGCCGGAAGCGCAGATGCTGGGTTTGCGATATTGTGGTGGAAATGTAGAACGTCTCACACCAGCGCGATCACGGATTTTGGAATTGGTGCGTAATGAGAAGATATGGACACGTTCTGGTCTGGCACATGCGGCTGGAACTTCGGTTTCTGTTGTTGAAGGTTTAAAAGCGCTAGGAATTTTTGAAGATGTTAAGGTTCCTGCTCCTGATCTTGTGGCAATGCCTGATCCTGATTTTTGTCCCCCTCAGTTGCAGGGAGCGCAAAGTGAAGCAGCAACATTATTGCGGGAAGGTGTTTTATCTTCTCAGTTTCAAGTTTTTTTGCTTGATGGTGTTACCGGATCAGGAAAGACAGAGGTTTATTTTGAAGCGGTTGCTCAAGCCTTCAAAGGGGGTAAGCAGGTTTTAATTTTATTGCCGGAAATTGCTTTAACGCAGCAGTTTTTAGATCGTTTTTATGCACGTTTTGGCGCTGCGGCAGCAGAATGGCATTCTGATCTGACGCCACGTCGTAGAGAACGCGTCTGGCGGCAAGTTGCAGAAGGGCGGGTGCGTGTCGTTGCGGGGGCTCGTTCGGCACTTTTTCTTCCCTTTCATGAGCTTGGCTTGATTGTTGTCGATGAAGAGCATGATAGCGCTTATAAACAAGAAGAGCGCATTTTTTATCATGCGCGTGATATGGCTGTTGCACGGGGCTCTTTTGAGCATTTTCCTGTTATTTTATCTTCAGCAACACCGTCGATTGAAAGCCAAGCCAATGTTTTAAAAGGGCGTTATCAAAAGGTGCATTTACCTTCCCGTTTTAAAGAAGTTGCACTTCCACAGTTGCGGGTGATTGATATGCGCCAAGGAGGAGTGCAAAAGGGGCGCTTTATTTCCTTTGCTCTTGAAAGAGCTTTAAAACAAACGCTTGATAAGGGCGAACAAGCTCTTCTTTTTCTTAATCGTCGTGGTTATGCACCTTTAACTTTATGCCGAATTTGCGGACATCGTTTTCATTGTACCGATTGTTCAAGTTGGTTGGTCGAACATCGTGCGCAAGGGCAACTGAAATGTCATCATTGTGGATATCATGAACCACTTCCTCAAGCCTGTCCTGAATGCGGGACATTAGATCATCTCGTGGCTTGTGGACCGGGTGTGGAAAGAATTGCCGAAGAAACACAAATGCTTTTTCCTCAAGCGCGATCATTGATCCTTTCAACAGATCTCAAAGGAGGGATTGGGAAGTTGCGAAGCGAATTACAAGCCATTGCAAATGGCGATGTGGACATTATTATTGGAACACAGTTGGTCGCTAAAGGACATCATTTTCCCAAGCTCTCTCTGGTTGGTGTTATTGATGCTGATCTTGGTCTTGCCAATGGCGATTTACGCGCAAGTGAACGTACCTATCAGCTGCTTTCTCAAGTTACCGGAAGAGCAGGGCGTGTGGGATTGAAAAGTTTAGGATTATTGCAAACTTATCAACCAGATCATCCGGTCATCAAAGCCTTACTTGCATGCCAGCCAGAAGATTTTTACACACGTGAGATTGCAGCGCGTCAGCATTATCATTTGCCTCCCTATGGGCGGCTTGCCTCTTTGATCGTGTCTGCACAACAGCGCCAAGCAGCAGAACATTATGCGCGCGCATTGCGTCAGGCAGCGCCACGGGAAAAAAATATCTCGGTTATGGGACCAGCAGAAGCGCCTTTGGCTTTGGTTCGGGGGCGTTATCGTTTTCGGCTTTTGCTGCAAGGACAGCGTTCTTTTGATATACAAGGGTTTATACGTGCAATGCTTAGCGGTACACCCAAAATGCCCAGTTCCGTTCGGGTTCAAATTGATATTGATCCGCAAAGTTTTTTCTAAAACCAGTATCGCATAAAGTGAAGGTCTCTTTGCTTAAGGTGCTTTACTTGAATTCTTATATTATTCAGAATAAGCATCCAGGCAGCAAAATATGATACATGTCCATTGCATTAAGTAGAGCCACGGGAAAAAATATCTTTGTTATAGAACCAGCAGAAGCGCTTCTCTTCTTCGAGGGCACTATCATTTCGGCTTTTACTCCTTTTTTGTACGAGGGACAGTATCTTTTTGATAGGCGGATTCTTTTTATAAGGGCTGAAAATGCTTAGCTGTACACCAAAAGTATCCAATTCTATTCGAGTTCAAATTGATAGCGATCTATGCTTTTTCTAAAATCAGTGCAATATAGTGATATATAAAGTGAAGCTATGTGGGCTTAATGAAGGTCATGTTTTTGATAAAAAAATTTGAAAAGAGAGAATTTGTCGATATTTGAAGCTTATCCGGTATGAAAAATGATATATTGTCATTATAAATCAATGTTTTGTATATTTAAAGAGTGTGCTTACAAGAAAATATTACTTGGTGAAATTTTTTAAAAGGAGTGGGTATTTGAAGAAAAAAGATCAATGTTTTCTTTAATTTTTAGGAGGATATTCATTGTTTTTTCTTTCTTATCAGTTTGAAATAATAGACTTTTTCAATCGCAGCTGCATCTCATTAAAGGTCTTGTGGTGATAAAGGGAGTGTTTTTTGGAGAAGAAGTGTTTTATTATGGTGGCAAGGGCATTTGAAGAAAAATCAAAGAGAGTGAAAAAATCGCTCAGAGAATGTCAAAAAGAGGCATAAAAAAACTGTGATGCCATCCTGTATATCTAAAAAAAATGCTTTTCAAAAATATTTTGAATATTTTATTAAAATTTTTAAAAAGCAGCGATTTGTGGTGTTGCGAGTCGGCTATGTCTATGCTAGAAACCAAGTGATTTTTGTTCTAGGTTTTAAGAAAAAGATTCTTAAGATTGAGAATGTCTGTTTCATTTCATCTGATAACTATCAGAGAGTCGCTCAAGGGAAAGAGGCGGTATTTCGTGTCGGATTCATTTTCTCTCATACCGCTGCCGTTGGTAGATCAACGCTATGCGCAAGCGCTTTTTGATTGCGTTCAAGAAGCCGGAAACGTTGAAAAGGTTGAAAAGGCAGTAGAGGATCTTTTGCTTGTTTTGGAGCATAAGGATTTAAAACGCTTTGTGCTTAGTCCATTCTTTTCAGTTAAAGAGCAAATTAAGGTAATGCAATCTGTTTGTGCAAACATCAAATTTGCTGATAAAAACGCAGGGCAGGTCATTGGTAATTTTTTACGTGTTATTGCAACAAATCGTAGGCTTAGTGCCGTATTTGGTATTTTACGTGCTTTTCAGCATTGTGTTGCACGCGCTCGTAGGCAGGTTACTGCGCAAATTGTTTCTGCGTGCCCTTTAAGTTCTCAACAAAGACAAGAGTTGTGTGAGGCTTTGGAAGGTGTTGTTGGAGGAAAAGTCTTGCTGCACATCATTGTGGATCCAACAATTCTTGGTGGATTAATCGTTCGTGTGGGGTCGTCTCAAATTGATACGTCTCTTCTCACAAAATTGTCTTCACTTAAGCTTGCATTGAAAAAAGAGGTCAGCTGATGGATATTAGACCATCTGAAATTTCAAAAATTCTAAAAGAGCAAATCAAAAACTTTGACCAAAAGGCTGAGGTTTCAGAAATTGGTTGGGTTCTCTCTGTAGGGGATGGTATTGCTCGCGTTTATGGTTTGGATAATGTCCAAGCAGGGGAAATGGTCGCCTTTCCAAACGGTGTGCGTGGTATGGCACTCAATTTGGAAGTTGATAATGTTGGTGTGGTCATTTTTGGCTCAGATCGTGATATTCGTGAAGGTGATTGTGTAAAGCGGCTAGGCGCTATCGTCGATGTTCCTGTGGGTCCCGCTTTGTTGGGGCGTGTGGTTGATGCGTTGGGAAACCCTATCGATGGGAAGGGTCCCATTAAAGCAACAGAGCGTCGTCGTGTCGATGTTAAGGCTCCTGGAATTATTCCGCGTCAGTCTGTCCATGAACCGATGTCGACCGGATTGAAAGCGATTGACGCACTCATCCCTATTGGACGGGGGCAGCGTGAATTGGTGATTGGTGATCGCCAAACAGGAAAAACAGCAATTTTGCTCGATACATTTTTAAACCAAAAACCTTTTCATGAAAAAGGGGCTGGACGAGAGCAAGACAAAGTTTATTGTATTTATGTGGCTATCGGTCAAAAACGTTCGACGGTGGCACAGTTCGTTAAAGTTTTAGAAGAACGTGGAGCGCTGGAATATTCTATTATTGTTGCAGCGACTGCTTCTGATCCAGCACCACTGCAATTTATTGCACCTCTTGCTGGGTGTGCTATGGGTGAGTATTTCCGTGATAATGGGCAACATGCTTTGATTGGTTATGATGACTTGTCAAAACAGGCGGTGGCGTATCGTCAAATGTCTCTTTTATTGCGTCGTCCTCCAGGTCGTGAAGCTTATCCGGGAGATGTTTTCTATCTGCACTCGCGTCTTTTAGAGCGGGCTGCGAAGTTGAATGCGGAAAATGGATCTGGGTCGTTGACAGCTTTGCCGGTTATTGAAACGCAAGCAAATGATGTTTCTGCCTATATTCCTACAAATGTGATTTCGATTACTGATGGGCAAATTTTTCTAGAGACTAATTTGTTTTATCAAGGAATTCGTCCTGCTGTAAATGTTGGTCTTTCTGTATCGCGTGTTGGTTCTGCTGCACAAATTAAGGCAATGAAGCAAGTTGCTGGCTCGATTAAAGGTGAATTGGCGCAATATCGTGAAATGGCAGCTTTTGCGCAGTTTGGCTCTGATTTGGATGCGTCAACCCAGCGTCTGTTAAATCGGGGTGCGCGTTTGACAGAGCTGTTGAAGCAGCCGCAATTTTCTCCACTCAAAACAGAAGAACAGGTGGTGGTTATTTTCGCGGGTGTGAATGGCTATCTTGATGCTTTGGCGGTTTCTGATGTTGCGCGGTTTGAGCAGGGACTTTTAGTGCTGTTGCGTAGTGATTATCAAGATCTCTTAAAGGCAATTGCTGAGCAAAAGCAAATAACAGATGAGCTGAAAGATAAGTTGATAACTGTTCTTGATACTTATGCGAAAAATTTCTCGTGATGAATTGATGGAATGCTTGAATGGCTTCACTAAAAGATCTTAGAGACCGTATCGCTTCGGTTAAAGCAACACAAAAGATTACCAAAGCTATGCAAATGGTTGCAGCGGCAAGGTTGCATCGTGCTCAAGAGGCAGCGCAGTCTGCACGTCCTTATGCGAAGAGAATGGCTGATATTTTGACCAGTGTTGCTGCTGATGTAGATGGTGTTGATGCGCCTACTCTTATGCGTGGTACGGGGCGCGATGATGTACATCTTTTGGTGGTGTGTACTGCTGAGCGCGGTTTGTGTGGTGCTTTTAACGTGCAAATTGCTCGTCGTGCACGTGAACAGATTAAGGCATTGTTGGCGACTGATAAAATAGTAAAAATTATCACTGTGGGTAAAAAAGGCGCGGATATTTTATCGCGTGATTACAAAGGCTTGATAATTGATCATATCGATTTGCATGCTGTAAAGCGAATTGGTTTTGCAGAGGCAGTGATGATTAGTCAACGGATTGTTGATTTATTCAATGAAGGCGCTTTCGATGTTTGTACGCTGTTTTATTCTGAATTTGTTTCCGTAATTAATCAGCGTCCAACAGCTTTGGATTTGATTCCAATGGTTGCTCCAAAAGCAGCTGTTGGGGCAATAGATATTGTGGAGCAAATCGATCATAACAAAGGTTCACAATCGATTGTTTATGAATATGAACCTGATGCTGCGTCTCTTTTAGAGGCCCTTGTACCACGTAATCTTTCGGTGCAAATCTTTCGGGCTTTGCTAGAAAATGTTGCTGGTGAAATGGGCGCCAAGATGACAGCTATGGATAATGCATCGCGCAATGCGGGTGAAATGATTAGTAAATTGACGGTGGCTTATAATCGTCAACGTCAAGCACAGATTACGACAGAATTGATCGAAATTATTGCGGGCGCTGAAGCGCTTTAAATGGAGAAGGTAAGGATTGATGGTAAAAGCAGTAACCTCAAGCAAAGGAACAGAAAAAGGTGAAAAAAAGAAACCAGCTGCTCGTTCCAGCGTGAAAAAAGCCGCTTCGAAATCTCAAGTGGATGTAAAGGCTTCCTCTGTACCTGCGCGTGATGCAGCTAAAGATACACCTGTAAAAAAAGATACATCCGCAAAAAAAGAAGAGCATGCAAAAGGCGCTGTTGGTGAAATCAAGCAGATTATTGGTGCTGTCGTTGATGTGCAATTTGAAGGTGAATTGCCAAAAATTCTCAACGCTTTGGAAACAGAGAATTTAGGCAATCGCTTGGTATTAGAAGTTGCGCAGCATTTGGGTGAAAATACCGTACGTACGATTGCTATGGATACGACTGATGGTTTGATGCGGGGCCAAAAGGTTGTGGATACAGGCACACAAATTAGCGTTCCTGTAGGAGAAGCAACGTTGGGACGTATTATGAATGTGATTGGGGAACCGGTGGATAATGTGGGACCAATCGCTTCAACCAAAACACGTTCTATTCACCAAGAGGCACCTGAATATGTTGAACAATCGACTGTTTCGGAAATTCTCGTAACCGGTATTAAAGTCGTGGATTTGTTAGCCCCTTATTCTAAAGGGGGTAAAATTGGCTTGTTTGGTGGTGCTGGTGTTGGAAAAACCGTTCTCATTATGGAGCTTATAAATAATATTGCAAAGGCACATGGTGGCTATTCTGTATTTGCTGGTGTGGGAGAACGTACACGTGAAGGAAATGATCTTTATTATGAAATGATCGAAAGCCGCGTGAATGTGAATCCAAAAGAGAATAATGGTTCAACGGAAGGGTCAAAGTGTGCCCTTGTTTACGGGCAAATGAATGAACCACCAGGAGCGCGTGCGCGTGTGGCTCTTTCAGGATTGACAATTGCAGAAAGTTTCCGTGATGAAGGACAAGATGTTCTCTTCTTTGTGGATAATATTTTCCGTTTCACGCAAGCAGGAGCTGAGGTATCTGCTCTTTTAGGGCGTATTCCTTCTGCTGTTGGGTATCAGCCGACTTTGGCAACGGATATGGGGGCGTTGCAAGAACGTATTACCAGTACAAAAACAGGCTCTATTACTTCCGTTCAGGCAATTTATGTTCCGGCAGATGACTTGACGGATCCGGCGCCGGCAGCGTCTTTTGCTCATTTGGATGCAACAACTGTTCTTTCGCGCTCTATTGCGGAAAAGGGGATTTATCCAGCGGTTGATCCGCTTGACTCTTTCTCGCGTATGTTGGATCCATTGATTGTGGGGGAAGAGCATTACACTGTTGCTTGTCAAGTGCAAACCATTTTACAACGTTATAGAGCGCTTCAGGATATTATTGCTATTCTTGGAATGGATGAACTTTCTGAAGATGACAAATTGCTGGTGGGGCGGGCACGTAAAATTGAACGTTTCCTTTCGCAACCTTTCCATGTTGCGGAAGCCTTTACTGGTTCGCCGGGGAAACTCGTTCCTTTGGAAGAGACAATCAAAGGCTTTAAGGGGCTTTGTGCTGGCGATTACGATGATTTACCAGAAGCTGCTTTTTATATGGTTGGTTCGATTGATGAAGCACTTGAAAAAGGAAAGCGTCTCATGGCAGAGGCTTCTTAGTAAGAAGCTTCTTATTCAAGAGAAAACTGTCATGGGTATTTTTCGTTAAAAAGGACGAGTCGTTGGAGAAAACGGAGAGTCCTTATATCGGGTATTGTGGAGACTTTTGTGGAAAACAATAGAGAAGAGCATTTTTTATTTGAGCTTGTATCGCCTGAAAAAATTGTGTTTTCAGAGCAGGTCGTGTCTGTTGTTCTTCCTTCAGCCTCAGGTTATTTGACAGTTATGGCGCATCATGCGCCATTGGTGGCAAGTATTGTGTTGGGCAGTGTTCGTGTTCGCACCTCTGTGGGTGAAAAATTATTTGTTGTATGCGGGGGCGTTGCAAATATTACCTTTTCAGGCTGCTCTTTATTGGTAGAGCACGTTGTGGCTGTAGAGAATCTTTCTTTTGATGTATTAGAACAGCAGATTTTGCAGATTCAAGCGACGTTAGAAGGAGGGACAAGTGATGAGGACAATCATAAAATAGAGGCTTTTTTCCAGCAGTTGTCAGCTGATGGTGCTGTGTTGATAGAAGCGTAGCAGAGTTACAGGAAAAGATGACATGAGCGGAAAAAAGAGTACGGTTGTGTCTGCTAAAAGGAGTGCAAAACCTTTTCCTCATCCTGGTCGTGTCTTTGCAGGACCTTTGCCAAAGTGCTTTGTTTATATTTTTGCTTCTCTTATTTTGCAATGGGCTTATGGTTTAGGGGCTAATATTGTTCAGTCTAACATTGTCCATCTTACGGGTGATTTTCATGCAACTTTGGCCGAGACGACATGGCTGGTAGCGGCTTATATGGCGCCAAATGTGAGTGTAGCGATTATGTTGATCAAAATCCGCTATCAATTTGGGCTGCGCGCTTTTGCTGAATTATCAATTCTTGGCTTTGTTTTGGTTTGCGTGTTGCAGCTCTTTGTTACGGATTTGCGTTCTGCATTGATTATTCGCTTTTTTGCTGGGATTGCTGCTGCTCCTTTGGCTTCGCTTGCGCTGCTTTATATGATGGAAGCTTTTGCTCCAGCAAAGAAGTTTACTGTTGGTCTTAGTTTGAATTATATGAATGCGGCTTTAGCGGCACCTTTATCACGTTTGATTTCTCCTGATTTGCTGGAAAATGGTGGTTTTTCCAGTCTTTCCGCTCTGGAAATGGGGTTGGTTCTTATCAGCTTGGTCTGTATCTATACTTTGCCTCTTACTCCTGTTGTGCGTAGTAAGGTTATTCAAAAATTAGATTGGATAAGCTATGGTTTGATTGCTCTTGGTCTTGGATTAAATGCTGTGATCATGTCTGTTGGCATATTGTATTGGTGGTATGAAGCACCATGGATTGGTTGGGGGCTCGCACTTGCTATTTTATCGTTGGCTATTGCTATTATTATTGAGCTTAATAGAGAAAAACCGTTGATTGATCTCCGTTGGATTTTCAGTAAAGAAATGGTCCAATCTGTTTTTATTTTATTTATTTTTCATGTTTTTTTATTGGAGCGGTCAAATTTGCCCGTAGGGTTTTTTAATCTTTTTGGTTTGCTCAATCGTGAGATGGCGCCCATGTATCTTGCGGTGACATTAGGGATTCTGTTAGGGGGGGCTGTTTGTGTCTTTTTTTTACGGGCGGGGCGTGAGGATTATTTTTATTTGTTGTCTTTGGGTTGTTTGGCGTTAGGAGCTTATTTAGATAGTCATGTAAACCATTTAACGCGCCCACAAGATATGATGTTGAGCCAAGGGTTGGTGAGTTTTAGTTATGCACTTTTTTTGCCTCCTGCTCTTTTCAAAGGGTTTGTGATCGCTGGTGAGCGAGGACCGCGTTACGTTTTAAGTTTTATTGCTGTTTTTTTGCTAACGCAAGTGACAGGGGGATTGATGGGGTCGGCTTTTTTTGGCAGCCTTCAGTTTTATTTTGCCCATAAGAACTTTGAGTCCTTAACACAAAATATTATTATTACTGATCCGCTTATTTCTGGTGAGATGAATACTTTATTTTCGCCTTCTTATGGTGTTTCTGTTCCCAATGGCTTGAGAAGTGAGCAGGGTACTTCTATGTTGATAGAGAAATTTAAGTTAACAGCAAATATTTTTGCTTATGATGACGTTTTTCGGCTTTATTTTTATATTTCAATGGTTGTATTCGTTATTTTTCTTGCCACAATGATTGTTAAGTCATGCTCTTTGCGTGCATTAGAAAAGTAGAGTAATGTCATAAAAAGAGGGGTGCAAAAAAAAATGATAAAAAAATTACGGTCAAAAGCTACGATTGTTGCATTCCTATCGGGCATTACGGGTGTTTTGCTGATTTTGTGGGCTTGGAGGCTTCCTCCTTTTGTGAGTAACATTCAAATAACGGATAATGCTTCTATTAAGGGCAATGTTACTCTGGTTAGTTCACAGATCTCTGGGGTAATCGCACGGATTTATGTGCAAGATTATCAACGCGTTGAAAAGGGAATGCTGCTTTTTGAGCTCGATGATTCTCTTTTTCGGCAGCAGCTTGCACGGGCACAGGCTGTTCTCGATTCAAAAAATGCAAAACTGGCAAGTATTGAATTACAAGCACAGCTTTTGCAGGGCGAAATTAATACAGCAGAGGTGGAATTGGCGCGTTCACGAGCATTTTCCAATGTTGTTCCAGATAGTAAAAAGTTAGGTTTTGGTGATGCGGCAAGTTCTGTTTCTCGTCCTCTTTCACAACTCTTGACAGCTCTCGAAACAAAACGCCAATTGCAAAAACAATTGGATCTTGAACGGCAAAGTTTACAGTCAGAAATTGCGGGAGCGAAGGTGAGTGTTGAGTTGGCAAAACTTAATCTCGATCACACAAAGATTTTATCTCCTCGAACAGGCTATATTGGATTAGTTGGAGCGCGGGTAGGGCAATATGTTATGCCAGGGACACAATTGGTCTCTGTTATTTCTGATGATATTTGGATTATTGCTAATTATAAGGAAACGCAACTTTCTCAGATGCGTGTGGGACAACCGGTTGTTTTTTCTGTTGATGCATTGAACAACAAAAAGTTAACAGGGCGTGTGGTTCGTTTTGCACCTGCTACAGGCTCAGAATTTTCATTGTTAAAAACGGATACGACAATTGGTAATTTTATCAAAATTGCGCAACGTATTTCAGTACGGATTGCTTTAGATCCTGGGCAGGAAGGGATTGAAAAACTCATTCCTGGCATGTCCGTAGTTACCTATGTAGATACTTCGCAGCGAGTCGATTCTGGAGGATGAAATTTTGGGTTTTTTCAGTTTAATTTTTGCGTCATTTACTTATAGCAAGTGGTTGTTTACATTGGAAGATTTCGTTTGGTTTGCTATACTACATGTTTTAAAGCTCTTAGGCTTCTTATACTTTTATGTCATGATGTAAAATAATGTTCCTTAGAATATTAAAGCGCATGCATCTTTACTCACTTCCATTTCTTTTGAACTAACTCAGTAGGGGGGGGTGGAGTATTGGAAGCTTTGCTTGTGGTTTTGCACAACACTGTCCTTTGAGGTGTGGTGTCACCGCATGTTTGGAAGATGGGGGTAGGGGGAAGCCAGATAAAAAATTGGATTATAGACTGGGTCGGATGGGAAACTTATCCTTTTAGGTGAGGGCGTAAAGTTAGGAGAAAGACGTAAAGTTTATATTTTGTAAACCATAAAAATGCCCGTTTTGAGGCGGGCATTAAAAGGGAAGGTTATTGGTTGTGTTATTAATTTTTACGGATCAGTAAGAAGCTTACTAAAACGACTCCTGCTGCTAATGCGAGGGTTTTTTTAGGATTTTCTTTCGCTTTTTTCTTTAATTCTGTAGCATGTTCGTTGAGGTGATAAAGTGCGTGACGGCCTTTTTGTTTCCATGTGTTAAACAGCTCAGAAATATTTTCAAAGCTATCATTTTGAAAACTCCAATGATTTACGGGGACCAGCTCTCTTTTTAATTGTGCTATACGTTTTTTAATTTTAGCATTTTTTCTATGGGGTGAAAATAGACACATTTATTGACTCCTTCATGTGTTAAATTGTTGTGTGACAGTTGGGATGGTGTTTGGGGTTTTGCTATAACGGCTTGAAAATTGAAAGGTTGCATTGATAATGCCGCGCGTGGGTGAGATGAGAGTTAAGAGTTTGGGTTTAATGAGGCATTTCTTAATGTGCTTGAGTTCATTTCGTGATGGTGTTTGTTAAGGATGTAAGGTAAAAATTTTTACAAAATGGTGTAAGATTCATTCATAAAGATGGTGGGCGATGTCTTCATTTTTTTGTTTGTTTAAAATGTTGGGATAGCTTTTGGCACTTGAAATAGTTTATAAGGAGTTTTTATCTATCTATTCTCTTGTGGCTGTAGGGAGTGGTATTGATTGATTCAATTAAGAAGATTTAAAATGAGGAAATCTTACGATATTTGGGGTTGCTATTCAAATTTGTAAAAAATAGATTATTATAAATCAATATGTTGGATTAATTTGGCGATGTCTTTCATGCATTTTTAAAAATTGCGCTTTGTTAGGCGTTATCTGTTGTGTTGTAAACACTGTTTTGTGGTGACGTTGATGTAAGGTATCGGCAGGCAACTTAAAAATACAGTATTATCTCTGTTTTGTTTCAGTTTCTTTTTGAAGCAACCAAGTGTAGAAGTATAAACTTGAACAGAAGTAGTAGAACTTATCCGGTGCGTCTATAGAATGAATCCACCTATGAATTGTATTGCATCAGTGTTAGTAGGTAGAACCTTTTGAGAGCAATCTGTTAAGATTGGTGGGCGGTGTAATTTTCGTCCTTTGAAGCGCGGAGGAAGTCAATGTAAATAATGATTGATAGCGCAGGTTTTAAAAATTTGAGGACTTGATGAGTACGACCTATTTTTTATCTAAACCACTTGAGCGTCGTCGATCTGTTGGTGTTGCTGTTGGTGATGTGATTATTGGGGGGCAGAGCCCGATAGTTGTACAGTCAATGACCAATACAGATACCGCTGATGTTGATGCAACTGTTTCTCAAGTAGCTGCTCTTTGGCAAGCTGGTTCACAATTGGTTCGAATTACTGTTGATCGCGATGAAGCGGCGGCGGCTGTACCAAAAATACGGGAGCGATTGGAGAGGTTAGGATTTTTTGTACCATTGGTTGGGGATTTTCATTATATTGGTCATAAGCTTTTATCTGAGCATCCTGCGTGTGCTGAGGCGCTTGCAAAATATCGCATCAATCCTGGAAATGTTGGTTTTGGCGCAAAAAAAGATCGTCAATTTGCAGAAATTATTGAGATTGCTTGTCGGTATCATAAACCTATTCGCATTGGCGTGAATTGGGGCTCTCTTGATAATGCGTTGTTAACACGGCTTATGGATGAAAATGCACAGCAAGAAAAACCCTTATCTGTGGCTGAAGTGATGCGGGAAACTGTTGTGCAGTCGGCTTTGCTTTCGGCTACTTTAGCAGAAGAGTTAGGGTTGGGGCGTGATAAAATTATTCTTTCTGCTAAAGTGAGTGATGTCCAAGATCTTATTGCTGTCTATACCACCTTGGCGGCGCGTTGTGATTATGCTCTTCATTTGGGATTAACGGAAGCTGGGATGGGAACAAAGGGCATTGTTGCTTCTTCGGTGGCTTTGGGTATTTTATTACAGCAAGGGATTGGCGATACGATACGAATTTCCTTAACACCAAAACCTGGTGGTGATCGGACACGAGAAGTAAAGGTGGGGCAAGAACTTTTGCAAGTGATGGGGTTTCGCCAATTTTTGCCTGTTGTTGCGGCTTGTCCTGGTTGTGGGCGCACAACTTCTACGGTCTTTCAACAATTGGCGCAAAAAATTGAAGCAGATTTATACAAAAATATGCCTGTTTGGCGTGAAAAATACCCTGGCGTTGAAAGTTTGAAGGTGGCTGTGATGGGATGTATCGTCAATGGACCGGGGGAGTCAAAACATGCGGATATTGGAATCTCTTTGCCTGGAGTGGGGGAAAGTCCAGCGGCACCTGTTTTTATTGAGGGACAAAAGGTAAAAACTTTGCGGGGTGATCACATTGCTGAAGAATTTGAAGCGCTTTTGAGTGATTATATTCATACACGCTTTGGGCAAGGTTGAGGTAAAAATCGCATAAGGTTGAAGTAAAAAGGGTGTGTCGTTTTTTTAAACAAGCTGTCTTCAATGTGAAGAGGGTGCTGTTGTATGCTGCTTTAGCTATGGTCAATACTGTTGTTGGTTGCTTATTATTTTAGGTAAAACCAGATGATATGCCTGTTTTAGAATCAGAAGCTTATGAAGGATATTAATGAGTTTGAGTGTGTTAAGACTATTAAGCAAAACGATATGAATACTTTAAATGGATCCGTAAATGTTGTTGCTGGTTTTTGGCTGCTCTTGAGACAGTAAAATATTTAACGGATTCTTCAAATATCAAATTATAGAAAGAACATTGTTTATTGATTTTTCAGGCATTTTCCCAGCATTTTTTGGGGTATCAAATTGATAGGATTGGAAATCCTTATAGCGATTATAGTCCTATTTGTCGTAAAATGTAAGCTTTTATATTGATATAAAATGATGTATACGGGTGCCTTTTTGGGCGTTATTGGGGGAATGCATGACAAGTATATTAGCGTTTGGCTTTTTATTTAACGGTATAAGGATTTTAACTGGCGCCTTTATTGTCTTTTATATGCTTGAAAAAGGCTTAACGCTTATTGATATTGGTGTCATTAAGTCGTTTCAGGCTTTTATTATGATGGTTACCGATATTCCTCTGGGATATTTTGCTGATCGAAAAAGTTATAAAATATCGATCGTTTTGGCAGCGGCTTTTGCTGCCACATGGCTCTTTCTCATGGGATTTTCTACAAGCTTTTATGGTTTTCTTTTGGCAGAAACTTTTAATGCCTTATCGCTGACATTAATTGCTGGAGCCTATAATGCTTTACTTGTTCAATATGCAAAAGAAAAATTGACATCCACTAAAAAAGTGCTTGGTTCCAGCTCTCAATATAATTACATCGGCATGTTTATATTCAGTTTAATCGGGGCATATTTTGCTGATTATTCTAGCCAATATATATGGTATATCGCGGCGTTTTTAATGTTGATGACAACACTATTTGGTTTGTTTTTTCTTGATGACCTGAAGGGAGAGAAAAAACCAAATAAAGCGAATTCTCTTATTTATGATGCTAAAGAGATGTTATCTATTTTTATTAGAGTTCCTTATATCTCTTTATGCTTTTATTTTTCATTGATCTTTTTCAATATATTCTCGCAGTATTGGCAGTGGATATTTAAAGATCATAATATTAATGTCACTTATTTTGATCTTGGTGTGACATTTTCACTTATATTGTTCTCTCAGCTCTTGGCTAGTCTTCTCTTTACAAAACTAAGTGAAAGAGTGAATTTTATTTTACTGTTGTTTCTTTCGGCTTCACTGATTTTTACCGTTGCTTTCTTTGAACCAAGAAAAGAAATGGCTGTCATTTTAGTCTGTATGATTTTTTATCTCATTAAGTATACATATCTTCGTGTAGAAGTTGTTTTGCATGATAGTATTAGTGATTATTTCAGGGCTACATATGAATCTTTCTTGTCAACTGTTGGGAGATTTAGCTTATTGGTATTTTTTTACATGAGTGCGTATATGGTCAATATATTTGGCTTTTTCTCACTCGTTTATATTTTTGCTATTTATTTATTGATTTACTTGTTAGCAGTATTTTTTTTAGAAGGAACTCTCAAAAAAGTTCAGTGAGAATATTAACTTATTACGATACGTGTTTTATAGGGTTTCATAGTGGGGCAAGGCTTTTATTTATTAAGGCACATCGTTGTTTTTGCATGTTGAATGAGAAAGACTGAATAGTGTCAGTTACTCTTATTTCAAATCTATGTATGTTGAAGTAATCAAAGTCATCTGCTTGTACATTATAAGTGGGCTTGGCATAATAATCGTTAAAAAGGAAATAAAAATGCTGCTCATGAATATTGCACAAAGAGTTGCTGATAAGATTGGACGCTGATAAAGAAAATGATTGTGCCAGATTATATGCTTATTAAGGAATGGTGATGGAGCAGTTTTCCCATTTTCATTGGTTCCTTGCTGGTAACACTTTATCTCATTAGAGCTAATTTAAGCAGTCGGACAATTTATAGCCTGTTCAAATAGGCTTTCCTCATGACGGATTTTATTGTTGATATATTTAACGCGTTTTATTGCTGTTTTCTTTAAAATATCAATCATCTTGTTGAGATAATTTTTTTACGTTGTTCATTCTCATTATGGCTCGTTTTTGAGTATTTTCTCTTTGATTGTGGCGTTAGCTCTGTATTTTCTGATGTTAGAAAATACTCTTATCCAGATAATAAACTTATCTATGGAAACTTTGAATGATATCTCCCCTCTTTGAGAGGGAATAAAACCAAGTACAGAAATATTGTTGAGTACAATTTGCTACAAATAAGCCACAAGAAAACAGCATATATTGATATATTTGATAGGAATCTGTTAAGCCGTACAAATTATGGTCATTAAAAGGTAAAGCGATGAAATCGTTATCCATAACGCGTGTTGTAACATTGATAACTCTTTTTTCTGTATTTGTATTGGTGGGATGTACGCGCGTGGATAGTCTAGAACAGTACGATAGACTTTACGAAAAATATATCAGTGAAAATTACGGCGCTTTTGAACATTTTCAAAAGCATGAACAAGCAAAAAAATTTGTATACAGCCATGGCTATCAGAATATCGTACCAAAGTTTGACATTATACGGCATCGTCACATACTGATTGTTTTATGTGGACGCTTCGTTAATTTATTGCGTGGTGATTATAATGAATGGATATCAGCAGATATGTTACTCAATGTCATAAGCAGTTTGCGTAATGACTATAACTGGAGAGAAAGCGATTTTATTTGGGCCTATAATATGTCTATGAATTCTACCGACCCCATGATTGATTACGCGAAAAAATTTCTTAATTCTTCCAGCGGAAATGGCATCAGCCCAACAACACAAATTATTGACCTTGTGTCTAGTATGAGAGCTGGTCATGGTGACAACACTAAACAAATAGCGCGTTTTTGCATAGAGCTAAACACGATATATGACATGATGAAACCAAGAAGAATTTACAAATGACATTGAATGGATAATGAGAAAAATTCTCTCAAAGGATATTAAATGGCTATAATACTCTTGATAATCGCGGCATTTTCTTGGCCATGTTGCATGTTTTTTTATTATGGCTTCAAAAGGTGGACATATTTTCCAGCTTTTACAACAGGCATAGGTTCACTTACAATGATGCTTTTCATCTTAATAAGAAAATTTCACTTAAAGGAGGAAATTTACACTTAGCTTGAAAAAAGTACTTATCATAAATTAAATTGCGCTATTATATTAAAAATAAGGCCTTTTTTATCTTTCTGTTGCAATGATCATTCTCTGTTTAATCTTATCAATTCTCTTTTTATGTGATGAATTGAATAAACGAGATAAAGAGCGTGATGAATTAAAGTTGTACAGTGATCATGATTATTATTCAATTGAAGTTATTACACACTTTTGTAAATAAAAATGTTTCTGCTTTTGAAGGAGCATGCCGACACAATTATTCACTTTGCTAGCCCCTAATGTTGCGGACTGCCCTTGGTTTTTAAGACGGTTCATAAGAGGCATTTTTTAGTCTTTTCTTTGATGTTTTGCCCCACACGGCTTTTCCCGCTTGTGATGTGCAAGCAAGTGATTTTTATTGATTCAATATACACAGATTTGAAATGAGAGAATCTTACGGTATTCAGGGTTCTTATTCAAGTTAAAAACCGCAAATTATCATTATAAATCAATGTATTATATATTTCTTGCTAAGAAAAGAGAGATCGGTAATAATATTTTTTTGGTCTTTCGTTCTATTGAAATTAATGGCTTTATTTATCCTGTTATGCCGTAACATACTGTCATTTGAGGGGTGGTGAAGGTATCTTGTTTGATACATTAAATATTTTAAAAATTGCATGGTGAATATTCTTAAGTCTTGTTTATTGCGTCTTTAGTTTAAGTGAATCGCATGCGTGGAAAACGAGAGAAACCTACTCGGTAGGACACTAGACTGTTTACAGAGCAGATTGGATTAAAAGACTTTGTTCTTTGAGGGTGGCATAAAAATCAAAATAGCCATTATATTCATTTTTTTCTGATATTTTAAATACGAGCTTCAAAAAAATAATGCTTAAACTAAACAACGAGCATTTTTGTAAAAGTGTTTTTAGAGAGCAAGCAATACACGACTGAATTTACAGAATGTAACCATATTTGATCTTCTATAACAAGATAGCGTGGAAAGGCATAAAAATTACGACTCTCTACTGAGGGCATTGTACTTCTAGGGTTGGCAATAAACAACAGATGACTTTGATAAGGCTACAAAGCCAATCGGCATTTTTATTGTTTTTTGCGGATTTATAAAATGCCTGGTTTTATACTTATTCTGTTTATTTTTTGCCTTATCGTTAGAAGATTAAAGATATAAAGGAGAAAACGAGTTTTCCTCTTTCCGGTTGTTTTTTATTCGGCTTTAAAGCACCCACCACCCACTGTAATATCTTTTAAAACATGGTGATTACGCATTTTCACATTTTGTTTCTTTCAGTCTTTAATGGAAGGCATTTTTCATGCAAAATAGGATACCCAGAATGCATTTGTGTTATAAATTCACGCGGCTTGTTTTAATGAAATTCCTCTCAAGATTTGTCGCACCCATTTCATGATAAGGAGTATAATGGAGATTAATGGTAATGTTTCTTTGAAAAGTCTATTATGCATTTAATAAATATGACGGTGTACACTATGTACAATAGGGTAGATGAAGTTTAATTTTGGCGTATTGCACTAAAGTGTGCTGCTTGTTGGAGGGGGAGTGCTTTAGCGCCAAAAGGATGTAAGAATGCTTCTGCTTTACTGATGAGTGTATCACGCTTTTTTTGGGTTTCTTTAATGCCGTAAAGATGAACAAAAGTGGCTTTTTGTGCCGTTTCATCTTTCCCAGCCGTTTTTCCTAGGGTTTGCGTGTTGGCGGTGACATCAAGAAGGTCATCGGTTAATTGAAAGGCTAAACCAAGATAGGTCCCAAAATCAGTAAGTTTTTCAGTTAATTCTTTAGATGCATTGCCAATGATGGCACCTGCTTGGCAAGCAAAGCTTATCAGGGCTGCTGTTTTCATGTGTTGTAGAGTGATGATGTCAGTACTTTCTTGCGGTCTTTTTTCAGCTTCAAGGTCCAGCATTTGTCCACCTAACATACCGCCAAGTCCTGCCGATTGTGCAAGAGACGTGATCAGCTTGATTCTAATATCTGTAGATAGATTACTAGCTTTATGGGCAATGATTTCAAAGGCAAATGTTAAGAGGGCATTGCCTGCTAGAATTGCTGTTGCTTCATCAAATGCTACATGGACAGTGGGTTTTCCACGCCGGAGTATATCGTTATCCATAGCGGGAAGATCATCATGAATGAGCGAATAACAATGGATACATTCTAAGGCACACGCAACATCAAGAGAATGTTCTACAGGGACATCAAAAAGTGCAGCACTTTGAATTACAAGAAAAGGACGCAAGCGTTTTCCACCGTTCAGCACACCATAGCGCATGGCTTTGATTAAATTTTTAGGGCGTGAAATTTCACCAGTTTGGATTTGATCACTTAACAGGGTATCAAGCCGCTTTTCAACGGTATTTCCATGTTTTGCAAGAAGGGTGGTAAATTCGTGCATTCTTGCTTCCTTTGTTTTTACAAAAATGAAATTATGAAGTTTAAAGAGAAAGGTTGTTGCTTTTTCTTGTTTTCATAAATTGGCGTCGTTTTTTATTAAAAATCAACTTCTCTTTTTATCTGTATCTCTACTGTATGCGCAAATCCCTTTTTAAACCAAATAAAAATTGAATGAAGGGCTTATAAAAAAGCTTTCATTGGTGTATAAAATTCTTAAATTTTGCAATGTTTTTGATATTCATTTGATTATTGTGACACCATTTTTGATAACAGGAAGGTCATTTTTGGTAAGAGGAGGATCATTTTGACATTGCCTCTTCTTTTTTATCAGTGTATAATATACTCAAATTTTATGGTATTTTAAATGAAGCATTGTCATTTTTGACATTGCTTTTTCTGTTTTAATGGATTTGGAGTGTCTTTTTATGGCTGTACCTAAACGAAAAACCTCTCCAGCGAAGAGGGGCATGCGCCGTTCGGCTGATGCTCTGAAGGCGCCGACTTATATCGAAGATAAAAATTCTGGTGAATTACGTCGTCCTCATCACATTGATTTGAAAACGGGAATGTATCGTGGGCGTTCCGTTTTAGTGGTTAAAGACTGAGCGTTTTCTTTCTTTTCCAGAGGTCAACTTCTTTTATTTCATCGATCAATGCACGCTTGGGGCGTGCATTTTCGCTTTAAGATGAATGTTGAGGTTCCCTTGCGTCGTCTTCTATCGATGTGGAACAGGGAATGTATCGTGGGCGTTCTGTTTTAGTGGTTAAAACTTTAGCGTTTTCTTTCTTTTCCAGAGGTCAACTTCTTTTATTTCATCGATCAATGCACGCTTGGGGCGTGCATTTTCGCT
>NZ_JBHIPX010000003.1:0-78075 GCF_042196245.1 Bartonella sp. AP19HLJMH | reverse complement strand
TTAAGATGAATGTTGAGGTTCCCTTGCATCTCGTCTTCTATCGATGTGGAACAAGGAATATATCGTGGATGTTCCGTTTTAGAGGTTATAAAACTTTAGCGTTTTCTTTCTTTTCCAGTGGTGGATTTCTTTTATTTCATTAGTGAATGCATTGGGTAAGATGCGTTTTTCACTTTTTCTTGAGAACATGTGTGGGATAAAGTTTTGCTGTAGAGAAATGATTCTATTGTGGGAGATGATTTTCTTGTTTTCTTGAGAGGCTATAAGGGATTGCTTGTATCAGTGTCTTTTATGATGACTTCGTTAAGAGCTTGGGTATTGATATAAGTTAGCTCAGTAATAGAATCATTTTGTATCGCACTTAATCTTTATTGACTATAGAGAGAATCCTATTAGACCGTAAAATATCATCGTTTAAGGCGGTTGATCTATGTAAGGATTTAAGCATACCGGTGTTTTCCGGTGTTTGTTATGAGAATATTTAAGGCAATGGTTTGTCTATAGACTTATATTGTGACATGTGATTCTCCTTAAAAAAATAGAGATCGACATCACATTGATTTATAAAGATCATTTGTTGTTTTGCGCCTTGAATGGAAGCTCTATCGTAGGATTTTCTCATTTCAAATTTTTCCCCATGTTGAATCAATGACAATCACTTGCTTTTCGGTCACAAGTGGGGCTGGCATGTGGGTGAAAACTCTATAAAAAAGGAAAAATGTTTATAATGAATATTTTCCAATGTAAGGATTGTTGTAACATTGGGTTAAGTGTATGCTGATGCCAGCGTGCTTTCTTATGAGCAGAAAAGAGAAAACCGTTACAAGACAGAAGGTGTATACATTCAATAACCTTTAGTGCTTTTTATGATAAAGGTATATGAGACTTTTCTATGAATATCACGCTGTATTTTCATGTTTTTGAACTAAGAATTGTCTATATATTTTTCTTATTTTTGTGAATATAAGGGATTTGTTGCGAACAGCTTGTAAAAATAAGTAAACTTAAAACCAGATATGTTATGTGTGGGGGTGAGCAAAGTATTTTATCAAAGCCGGTACGATTCTCCAGTTCATAGCTGGTTTATGAATGATTTTATAGTGTTGCTTACCTAAGTTTATGATTTTTTTGTTATCTGTTCATCACTAGACAACATATTGATTTATATATATAATTCAGTTTTTTCATATTGGATTAGAACCCCGAATAACGTAAGATTCACTTATTTCAAATCTCTCTATCTAGAATCAATCAAAACCACTCGTTTGCACGTCACAAGTGGGATGAGTGTGTGGATAAAATTTGTATAAGAAAGGACTAGAAATGGTTCTTATGAATCGTCTTAAGAGCCAAGGGCTGTCGTAACACCCACGAGCTGGAAAATATAATGATGGTACCGGCTTGCTTCTTCACAAACGTAAGAGATGGGGGTGGTCAATGGATTTACCGTTATACTTTTCACGGGGGCCGCGAAATGGGCTTGGGAGCGTTGCTAGATGTTTCTTTAAAACAAGCCCGTGAATTGGCAATTGGGTGGGGTGCTGTTTTACGTGAGGGGCGTGACTCCATTAAAGAACGCGATAAACAAAAGCGTGAGGCAATGCGTAATCTTCATTATTTAAAAAACATTGCTTTAGATGCATTTGAAAGTCGTAAAGCTGAATTAAAAAGAGATGGTAAAGCTTGTGATTGGTTTTCACCCTTACGCCTTTATATTCTCCCTAAATTAGGCTGTCTACCCGTTTCAGAGATTACGCAAACAGAGATACGCAATACCCTTGCCTCTATTTGGCATGCAAAAGCTGCAACAGCAGATAAAGCACTGAAGCGTCTTAATCGTTGTCTTAAGCATGCGGTTGCTTTGGGTTTGGATGTTGATTTACAAGCAAAAAAAAGCACGCGCACTCTTAAGGTAAGCAACGCTATAAAACTATTAATAGACTAGCCATGGATTGGAAAGATGTTCCTGCCTTTTATCAGTTACTCTGTAAAACACAAAACATAACACGACTGGCTTTGCGTTTGCTTATCCTGACAGGCGTTCATACTAATCCTTTGCGTCATATTCGTGAAGATCAGATTGAAGATGATATCTGGACAATTCCTGCTGAGAATATCCAATCTTTAGCGGTTTGTTTGAAACAGAGATTGAGACTTTTAAGAGTTCTATGAATCATTCTAGATTTTATGTGTCCGATTGGAGTAAGAATATTGCGTATATCTCGTAATCTCTGAAATGAGAAACCTCATTTGGGAAAAATATGAAATTGAAAGGGGCAATGCTAACGTTCATTTTTATTGTTATTTTTTAAGTTAATTTTACAGCTTTCAAAAGTATTTGGAATGCCTTTTACAGAATGGAGATGATGGTTTTAGTTCATGCTTTTTTTATCGCGTTTTTTAATGGGGGGAATGCTTCTCATGCAAAATAGAGCGCCCAAGACAAAATATGCTTATGTTGTACTGTCACGCTTTTTTTAAAAGGAATATTTTTCAATATTTATGGCATCCATTTTATGATGGTGTTTTTGAATGTTCCAATGGTTTTGTAGAAGGGGGTAAATGGTAAAGTTTCGGTGTAGTGTATAAACGGCACTATGATCTTTACGCTTAATAAAAAAGCAAGCCCTGCCCTTACACATCTTGCCAGATTCCAATGTTGGTATATCCTTTGGTGCTTGAGACAGTGTCTCGCTCTTTTTGTACAGTTTTTACCCACAGATCAGCTCCGCTTGTGATTGACAAGCAAGTGATTTGATTAATTCAACATGAGAGCAATTTGAAATGAGTAATCTTACCATATTCAAGATTCTAATTTAATATGAATAATGCTAGATTATGATGATTAATCAGTTTGTTATCTATAAAGAAAGAAAATAAGGAGGAGGAATTTGTCGAAAAGTTAGATTGTTTATAGATTGGCGCTGGTTAAGAAACTTTGTCCTTAAGGGCAGAGAGGATGTTAAAAAATAAAACCAGCTTTTCGCTGGTTTTATCGAAATATCATCATTATGATGAAAGAGTGTATTATGCAGCGTAGACAGCTTTACTGTTTTCATCTGTTTCTTCTCTCTCAGTTTTAAACTCGCGTTCCGGCTTGTTGGAGAGATGCATCTCTATGAGATTGATAGCTTCTGTTTCAGAAAGACTATTGATAACCGCAATTTCACGGGCCATTCTTTCAAGAGCAGCTGTATAAAGTTGGCGCTCAGAGTAAGATTGTTCAGGCTGTAGATTAGAGCGGAAAAGATCACGGACCACTTCGGCGATACAAATAAGATCTCCTGAGTTGATTTTAGCATCATATTCTTGTGCACGACGTGACCACATGGTCCGTTTAACGCGTGCTTTTCCGCGTAAAACTTTTAAGGCACGTTCGACAGAATCACTAGCAGATAATTTACGCATTCCAACGGAAAGGGCTTTTGCAATGGGGACTTTGACATCCATCTTATCTTTCGCGAAATGAATGACAAAAAGTTTTAATTTATGTCCTGCAACTTCTTGATCTTCAATCGCTATAATTTGTCCTACTCCATGCGTAGGGTAGACGATATATTCAGAGGTTGCAAATTCTTTGGTCTTGGAAGACGTTCCATGTTGGGATGCCATATTTTAGTTTACTCCCTTATGATCAACAAATGTATCGGAAAACAGGTTATAAACCTGAGGGTTGAGTTTTCTTTAACCAAGTATATTGTACCAATTAAGTGAGCATAAAAGCCGAGTACTTTTAAATCAAAAAAAAATACACCGCTTTACTATAACAAGCAAAGAAAAATACTTAGAAAGATGATCATGTTAAAATAACACTAACATCAAAATTTAAAAGAATCAATCATTTCGCTTAAGGATTTTTTATTTTTACAAGAGAAGTCTTTCAATCGTTGAAGGAGGAGAGTGTACACTTTATCATTACTCTTCGCCACTTCCTGGATTTTCTGAAAAATACTTTTCTAATTTATTTGGAACACCATCCATTTCTTTTGCTTGAGGAAGAGGATCTTTTTTGGTGGTTAGATTAGGCCATTTGTTTGCATAATGAAGATTGAGTTCTAACCACTTTTCTAATCCTGGTTCTGTATCAGGTAAAATCGCTTCTGCTGGGCATTCTGGCACGCAAACACCACAATCGATGCATTCATCGGGGTGAATAACAAGCATATTTTCCCCTTCATAAAAACAATCAACTGGGCAGACTTCAACGCAATCCGTATATTTGCAGTGAATGCAGTTGTCGGTTACTACGTGGGTCAAGATCAAACTCCATTTGTTACTTTAATTCTCTTTAGAGGAAAGTGTGTGCGTGTTTTTATGATTGGTGAGTTGATCGCGTAGTACAGCTAGTTTCGCAAAAGGTGAATCAGGATTAAGGCGCTTTTCTTTTTGAAAGGGCTTATGATTTGCATGTTTTCCTTGGGATTTGTGGAACTTATGAGAGCGTTTTGCTTGTGATGGTGCTTCTTGAGGGGAATTTTCATTTTTGTATTCCGCTTTTTTTACAGCGTTCTTCGATTTATTTTGCCACTTATTTCCTAATTTATCACGTTTTTTTTGTGCATGGTGGGGGAATTGATGCTTATAATGCCATAACAAAATAACTTTATCTTCTTCTGTAGAGCGCGGGGATTTGGCAAAATTCCCAACAGGTTCAGCTGCTGGTAAACGATTGGTTTTATGGAGATGTTTTTCAATACCAGAGGATGAAGTGTTTGGGAATGAGGTATTTTTTTCTTCTCGTGTTGTTTCTAAATCGCTTACTGTTTGCCATTGACTTCCAACGCATTCTGCTGCAGGAACATCTTGCATTGCCCTATTGACAGGGGAAGAGGCTTGGTGTGCAAAGAGATTTTGTTCAAAAACAGTATTGCTTATGCTGTACGATTGATAACCAAGTCCTTTGAGGATTTCTTCCATATCGTTTCCATTGGCCCCAAGAATGGACATCATGGCTGGTGTAACAAAAAAACTTTTGCCATCATAGGCTCCATCGGGTTTAGGATCACTTCCTTGTTTCCAATGAAGTGCGGGACGGATGAGATTGGCAAGACGTTCTAAAATATCAATCCGTACAGCACGTTGTCCTAAGATTCGGTAGCCGGCTAATTGATAAAATTGGCGGTTATAGGTAGGGTCAACAATTAAAGAGGTTCGACCAGCAGATAATGCTGAAAAAACTTCACCCAAACCAGTTTGATCTTGTCCCGCATTTTGAAGATTCCACAGGAGAGTAATGGCTTGAACCGGAGCAGGTTTAAGCATTCCGGCAACATAGATATGAAAAGCGCCAAAACGCACGCCTAGACGCCGAAGAACGGCACGTGATTCTTGCGCAAGGTTTTTGACAATGTCTAAGACTTCGCGGCGTGGTAAAATCCCTAAAGAGTTAAAAAGTTGTAAAGCAAGACTGTTTGTTGAATCCGTTAAATTATCAGCATTGCGCAAATCAAACAGGGGTTTTAAAGTCGTTTCAAAATGAAAGGTGACAAAGCGTTCTAATCGTTTCACAACGTTATTGCGGGATTCTCCCGTGAGTTGTTCATCTGCTAAAACAATCAGTTTTGGTTTAAAAAAATCTTCTGTTGCTACAAGTTGTCCTACGGGTTGACCAATCCAGCGCACAATTCCATCAGAACTAAGGGTAAAATCTCCATTTGCAGAAGCACAAAAACGTGTCGCGCGTTTGGAAAAAGCAAGAATCAAATTCTCATTCTCTGTTGAAATTTGCTTCTCAGCTATTTGATCGGTACTGTTTTTGTTGGCATAAAAACGAAAACCTTCAAATTTACCCCTTCCGTGTTTTTCAATGAGAATATCATCTTGAAGAATCTCATTCTGTTGAACAATCTTGCTATCCATGATCATTTTCTTTCTCAGTGTGACACTGGTCAAAAGCTTTTTGCGACAATTTCATAATGGTGCTCTTTCTTTAACACGTTTGTTGCGTTTGCTTCAATCACTCTTGTCATTTTTTGCTGTTTCTTTGCGCCTTTAAAACTTGAATGATTCTTTTTTCATTCAGTTTTCATTCAGTTTGGATGCTTTATATTTGCAAATTACACTTATTAGTTGTATTGTAAAGCTAAAAGCATAAATAAATTCTTCAATTTAAAAGGAAACGGAACCGGTTATCAAAAAACGGCATTTCTTTTGCATGATCACTTTATTTTTTTGCTGTTTTGTCATGAAAAGTGAAGAGAAAGTTTTTTCAAATATTTCATAGGCTAAAAGGCATATTGTAAAGGCATTTTGCAGGTGAAATTGTGTCTTATGTCAAGAAGTTTTACCATGACAGTAAAAAAAACAATTGCGATTATAAAATTACACGTTAAAGTAGTGGTCACAGAAGTTAACAACTTTTGCGTTCTTTTTAAGCGAAGAACAATGATGTCGTTGCCAAATCAATTTTGATAATTTTAATCGCAAGGGGTTATTATGGGTAATCTTTCAAATGCTGTTTATAAAAGCAGCAAAAATTATAGCGATGCAGACAAAAGCTTAGGACGTAATATGATGCGTTCTGCTATGCAAGCACCTTATCTTGAACGACAAAAAGAGCATGATTTGGCTCTGCGGTGGAAAGACAAACGTGATGATGATGCCATGCATCAAATTGCAGCGGCTCATATGCGTTTAGTGATTGCTATTGCTAATCGCTTTAAACGTTTCAAAATGCCATTGGGGGATTTGGTACAAGAAGGGTATGTGGGACTATTGGAAGCAGCTGCACGTTTTGAACCTGATCGGGAAGTGCGTTTTTCAACATATGCAACGTGGTGGATACGCGCTTCTATTCAAGATTATATTTTGCGAAATTGGTCAATCGTTCGAGGGGGAACGAGTTCTTCGCAAAAAGCACTTTTCTTTAATCTTCGGCGTTTGCGTGCAAAACTGATACAAGATGATAGTGCTTTGTCAAAACAGGATATTTTTCGCACAATCGCTGAAAAACTCGGTGTTTCCGTGCGCGATGTTGAAACGATGGATTTTCGTTTTTCCAGTTCTGATAATTCCTTGAGTGTTTCTGTTTCTGAGAACAGTGATAATCCCATTGCTAAGATGGATGTTTTGGTGGATGATAGTCCTCTTCCTGATGCTTTAATTGAGCAAGTCATTGATGGTCAACGGCGTACACAATGGCTTTACGATGCGTTGCAAATTCTCAACGAACGGGAGTTGGAAATTATTCGCTTTCGTCGCTTAAATGAAGAGGGGGCGACTCTCGAAGTTTTAGGTGAAAAGTTAGGAATCTCGAAAGAGCGCGTGCGTCAAATTGAAGCTAGGGCTTTGCAAAAATTGCGTTCTGCTCTCCTTACGATTCATTCAGAAGACGCTTACGATATATAAGCAGTGAAAGGCTTTGGGGGGGGGAGGAAAGAGAATGTATTAAGTGGGGGCATATGAGAATATGATAAAGTCAGTTTTAGGGGGTGTTCATATTTGTTTAGGAATATGCCTCCTTGGGGGCGCTACTGATAAACAGAGGAAGATAGGGGGCTGTTAGTTGGAGGAAATATATATCAAACGGAGACCTATAAAGGCATGATGAAGTTGGATTTTAAAGTGTTCCTCTTTATTTTCGAATATGCTTTAAGGGGGAGGGCGTGATAGAGACAGAAAAGAATCAAAACTGTAACGGATGAGAAGAAAGGCTTATTCTGTAATAATTTTCACTTTTGTACCTGCGGGTAAAGTTTGCGTTGGTGAGAGGGCGTTGAGGATGCGAAAGAGTTTTTCTTTATATGGTGTGTATTGCATTTTATCTGCAAGATTGGCAACGGTTTCTCCTTGTTTAACACGGACAACACGGATTTTTAAGGGCTGCAATTTTTTTAACTGTGAAGATGAAAGAGAATGAAAGCTTTGTAGCGTTTTTTGGGCAACCTCTGCAAAATTTCGAGAATTATATGGAGCGGCCGTCAAAAAACGAAAGATGTGGTTGTTGAATGGAATGACAACCACATCAAATTGCCATTGATCATTGGTAGCATAGGCCCGCGCTCCAAGTAAACTTTGGCTTTGGGATTCTTGGCGCATAAATTCTTGATTGGGGAGCCCTTGAATTGTGATGGGGCGGATAGATGATTGATCTAGACCGATAATCCAGCCGCTTTTCAAATAATCACTCGCAGATATTTCAGCAGGATGTGGAATAGCATCAAAACGAATCGCAATTTTATCTGGTCCACTGGCCCAAACAGTGTGTGCTGAATGTTCTATTGTAAAATTGTTTGGAACAGAAAAAGCTATGCGCAATTGTGGGTGAATAAATTGGTTGCCTCGTACAAAACCTGTATAAAAGCCTCCTCCAAAAATTATGCCATCAATGCTTTTGAGAAAAGAATCATGATCGGATATTTTACTATTCCCTTTACTGATTTTACGCGCTTTTTCTATCGCAAGCCGAATGCGTTGAGGGGTAGTTGGGTGAGAGGCTAAAAAATCTAGAGAGGCATTTTGGGTGCCAGAGATATTACGAAAAGCACTGTAGGCTTCCATTGTTTGAAGAAAGCGTGGTGAAGCAAAAGGATCATATCCTGATTGTTGGAGCATTTCGAGCGCAAGGGAGTCAGCTTCCAGCTCTTGATTGCGGGAAAATTGCGCGAGTTGTTGCTTGTTTTGCATAGGGTTATGAAGTTTTTTGCCAATAGAAGAAAGAAGACGTGAAGACATGTGATTGGTCATCTTTAATTGGGCTTCTTTTTGCAGGCGTAAAATGCCATGATTGGCTCTGATATGTGCTATCTCATGGGCTAAAATGGCTGCAACTTCTGAAGAATCATTGGCTAATGCCAGCATACCACGAGTGATGTAGATCGAGCCGTTGGGGAGCGCAAAAGCATTGATAGTTTCTGAGTTTAAAATTGTTACAGAATAGCTTTGATGAGAACTATGGGATGCAACTGCTAGTTTACGGACAATCTTTGCTAAAAGGTGTTCAAGTTTTGCATCATGATAAGCGCCACCATACATTTGCAAAATACGTGGGTGTTGCAGAGCGCTTAATGTGACATAGATATTGTGGTTGTTGGTACGTTTGATCGTTTTAGAAGAAGTGGAAGAAAGCCTATCATTTTGAGAAAGTGGTGTATGACAAGCCGAAAGGAGAAACGTTAGACTTATGAAAGTTGCTTTATACAGGCAAGAGCGAAAAAGAAAATTGCGGTGAAAAATGGGGTGCGTTGGACCATGGTGCACATTATTTCTGCAGAGTAATTTGGCAAATTGCATTTGTATCTTTGTATCGTATGTTTTTTTAAGAAAGGCATTAGGGATAAGGATTCGTTTGGCTATATCATGCTTTTTGTTTATAAAAAATGACTCTCACTTATAAAAAGATGCACTGTAAAGAAAATTTTGTGAAAGGCAAAGTATGGCATGACAACATTTACGATATTATTAAATGGGGATGTTCATATCACTGATCGTTTGCTTAATCAAATTCAAAACAGTCGGGTAATTGCTGCTGATGGTGGTATGCGTCATGCGGCAGCGCTTAATGTGACGCCTGAGTTGTGGTTAGGGGACTTTGATTCATCAGATGAGAACTTAATACGTCAATATAGTCATGTTCCGCGTGAAGTTTTTCCCTCTGATAAAGATATGACAGATAGTGCTCTGGCATGTGAAAGAGCGCTGCAAAATGGCGCTAAAAAGCTTATTTTGTGTGGTGCTTTGGGAGGGGAGCGAAGTGATCATAGCCTTTCTCATATGACGCAAGCGTTGATGATGGCTGAAAGGGGTATTTCAGTGTTGTTGACAAGCGGTTTGGAAGAAGGTTGGCCGGTTTTGTCAAAACCTTGTTCGTATGATTTGCCTAAGGGATGTTTGTTTAGTATTATCGGTTTTTCTGATTTAAAAAGTTTAACTCTTAAAGGGGTAAAATGGCCAATTTGTGACAAAAATGTGTCATTTGGCTCTTCTTTAACACTTTCTAACCGTATTTGTGGAACCTTTTCTTGCCATTTAGGTTCTGGAAAAGCTATATTGTTAGCGTCTGTACCTATTCCATAAAGCTCTTCCAATATATTTTGAATAAGGCAGGGGGGGGCCTAGTGATGAAGTGCCGACATAAACGATATATGTATTGATCTTGAGAAGGAAAGGTTTTGATATGTTAAAATCAATTTTTAAAGTGGCCGTTGTTTCAGCCATTGGTTTCAGTTCAGTCGCTTGTACTACAAACGATGAACGCGTTGCACGTTACGGCGTAGGAGGAGCAGCAATCGGTGCTTTGGCTGGAACTGCTATTGCTGGAAGTACGCCTGGAGCAGCACTTACCGGTGCAGCATTTGGTGCTTTGGCTGGAACAGTAACAGGTGCAGCTGCAAATCAAAGAAAACAACAAAGACAGGCATCACAATTGTGCACGTATCGTGGTCGTAGAGGGCATGTTTACCAAGCACCTTGTGGACAGAGAGTCCCTGTACGGCAATTGTGTGCTTACCGTGATGCAAGAGGGGTGATGTATAAAGCACCTTGTCCGCGCCGCGTTCGTTAATGGCGGTGCCGCTTTTGCGGCTTGACCGCATTTTCTTAAATTTTGGAAAAACGCCTTTGCTCAATCAAGCTTGTTTATCGGTTGAGCAGGGGGCGCGTATTGCGCTGGTCGGCCGTAATGGTTGTGGAAAATCGACCTTATTAAAAATTGCCGCAGGAATATTAGAACCTCATGGTGGCGAAATTTTTCGCCACCCGCGAGTAACGCTCCGTTATGTCTCACAAAATCCGGATTGTTCAGGATTTGAAGATATTAATGCTTATATGGAAGCGGGGCTGGATGATATATCTGATGTCCAGTGGATCAATACGCTTCGCACAAATTTAGGGTTTTCTGGGACGGAAAAATTGGAAACGCTTTCGGGAGGCGAAAAGCGGCGTGTTTCATTGTTACGGGCCATTGCTGCAAAACCCGATATTTTGTTCTTAGATGAACCAACCAATCATCTTGATTTACCAACTATTGAATGGCTGGAAGCTGTTTTGGCTTCTTTGCGTTCAGCGATTGTGGTGATTTCCCATGATCGACGATTTTTAGAAAATGTTACACGGTCAACGGTATGGCTTGATCGTGGCACAACCAAAAGACTGGAAAAGCGTTTTTCTGAGTTTGAAAATTGGCGTGATAAAGCACTGGAAGAAGAAGCCATCGAACAGCATAAATTGGGGCGCCAAATTGCTCGTGAAGAGCAATGGTTGCGTTATGGCGTGAGCGCACGGCGTAAGCGTAATGTACGGCGCTTAGGCGAATTAAAAGACTTAAGACAGCGTCATCAAACCTATAAAGGGCAGCCAGGAAATGCACTTTTGACAGCAGCAAAAAGTCATGATTCTGGGCAATTGGTGCTTGAAGCAAAGAAAATTTCAAAATCCTATGGTGATCGCATTATCGTGAAAGATTTCTCTTTGCGCATTCAGCGGGGTGATCGAATCGGTTTGGTAGGACCCAATGGAATCGGAAAGACAACGCTCCTTTCTGCATTAATTGGGCAAGAAGCCGTGGATAGTGGAACGGTGAGGCATGGCTATAACCTCTCTATGGCATTGCTTGATCAGCAACGTATTTTAAATGAAGAAGAAACTTTAGCGCATTATTTAACGGGAGGAAGAGGTGATACTCTTGTGATCAATGGGCTGGAGCGGCATGTCGTTTCTTATATGAAAGACTTTTTATTTTTACCGGAACAAGCTCGCACTCCCCTTAAAGAATTTTCAGGGGGAGAAAGAGCACGCCTCATGCTTGCACGACTTCTTTCTCGTCCTGCAAACTTTTTGATTCTTGATGAACCGACCAATGATTTGGATATGGAAACTTTGGATTTGTTGCAAGAATTTATTGCTGATTTTGCGGGGACAGTATTGTTGGTCAGCCATGACAGAGACTTTTTAGATCGTACTGTAACGCATATGTTGGCACCTCAAGGTGATGGTCATTGGGTTTTGTATGCGGGCGGCTATAGTGATATGATGGCGCAAAACCAGCATGCTCTTCGCTTACAACGCAAAAGAACAGAATTATCGCAGCGTAAAGCACCTTCAAAATCTCATGCGGGAGAGCTTTCAAAACAGGATACATCAATAGATCATAGCTTGATAGGGCGAGAGAAAAAAACACGAAGTAAATTGTCTTATAAGCAGGTTTATGCATTGGAAAAATTGCCTGAAGAAATTGCTGTTTTACAGGACGAAATCAAAAAAATTGAGCAAGAACTCTCTGATCCAGCCCTTTATCGCAGTGATAAAGAGCGTTTTGAGCGTTTATCAACAACGTTGGAAAAAAAGAAAAATACTTGCACACAAAAAGAAGAAGAATGGTTAGAACTTGAAATTTTACGCGAAGAAATGGAAGCGTGTTCACGGTAATGTTTTAGATATTAATATCTAAGCATTTTAATTTGTATTGCATCATCGCTTTTCTTTGATTTGTTACAAGAGTTTTTGGCTGATTTAGCGGGAATAGTGTTGTTGACGAGTTATGACAGAGACTTTTTAGATCGCACTGTAACATATAGCACCTTAAGGCGATGGTCATTGGGATTTGTATATGGGGGGACAGTGATATGATAGCGCAAAACAAGCATGCTCTGAGCTTACAAGGCAAAGAAACAAAACTACCTTTGCCGTGAGTTTTTTCAAAATTTCGTATATGGAAGTACGCGAATTCCCTTGCATACCTTGCCAGTCCCCAATGTTGCTTGCAGCTCCTTTGGAATTTGAGAGCATTCGTAAGAAACATGCCCTTGTCTTTACCTTATATCCTAAATACACCAACCCCACTTATGACGGAAAAGCAAATGATCCTTATTAATTCTAACGTGAGAAGTGTTGTGATGAGGAAAGCTGTTTGTATTCGATGTTATGATTTGAGTTTAAAAATGATGATTTGTTAAGATAAATCAATGTGTTATTGCAACATTTCTAGGAGGAGAAAATGATGGCAATTAAAACAAAGCGAACAATTTCCACATTGATCAGTTTAGAAGATGCAGCTGAACTGTCTTCTTATTTCCTCCGTAATGCGAATCATCTGCGTCCTTTTGAACCTGTTAGATCTGATGGTTACCACAGCCTAACAGCTTGGGAAACACGAGCCAATGCATTTGCTTGTGAAAGTGCACAGGGACAAGCATACCGATATGCTGTACGATTAAAAAATGAAAATACAGTCATCGGTGTTGTGAATTTTACAAATGTGGTTCGGGGTGTTTTTCAAGCCTGTCATCTTGGTTTTTCTCTTGATGAAAAACAACAAGGCAAAGGTCTCATGTGTGAGAGTTTATCGGCTCTAATACGCCATATCTTTCATGTTTATCATCTGCATAGAGTGATGGCAAATTATAGACCTGAGAACATAAAAAGCGAACGTTTATTAAAACGCCTTCATTTTGAAAAAGAAGGCTATGCCAAAGACTATTTGATGATTTCTGGAAAATGGAGAGATCACATTCTAACCTCTCGAATCAATGATCTTTATGAGTCCGTTAATAGATTCGAATAAAGTTTTGTTAAGGGTCTTTTTATCAAATGTGTAAATATGCTGCACTTTTCCCTATCCTAAAAGACGAAGATCCTTAACCACCTCTTCTTTTGTAAACAGTTCAGACTCTCGTTTAGCGGATTTCAACGGCTGACCGCTTTCATATGTTTCTTTTCGTAGATAATAAATTGATTTATCATCATAATTCATTTTTTTCAATTTGAAGAGAGTCCTCAATATCGGAAGACTTTCTCATTTCAAATTTATTGATGTTTAATCATAAAAACACCTCTCTTGCACATCACAAACTGAGTTGGCATAGGTTGGCATACAAGTGAGGGTTTATGTGGATAAAAATTATTGAAGAACAAGAATAAAAATTCTCTGTATAAATCCTTTTAAATGTGAGGGCTGTTGCAATATTGTGTATTCTGTGACCGATAGTCTCGTTACAAGTTACACAAACGGCTTATTGTTTGGGTGAAATTTTTATACATTCATTTGTTTTTTGTATTTTCTTTTCTTAAGAAAATTTCCAATGTTATCAATGGTTTTAATTCATACCAAGCGCATTTTTATAAAGTTCAATGATTGCTTCTTCTTCCATTCTTTCATGCTCTTCTTTTTTACGCAGCCGTATAATGCTTCGAACAGCTTTACTATCAAAACCAGAGCCTTTAAGTTCAGTGTAAACGTCTTTAATATCATCAGAAATGGTTTTTTTCTCTTCTTCTAGTCGTTCAATACGTTCGATAAAAGAGCGTAATTGGTTTACGGATATAGCGTGTGTTTGATCGGTTACTGTATCGTTCATTGTATTTTTCTCCAAGTTATATATTTTAAGTTGTTTTTCGACGACGAATTTATGTTAAAAAAGCTTGAAAACAAAAAGTAAATCAAGCTACACAGCTTTTTTACAAATTGACTTTAAATATTTTGTAAAATTTTTAAGATATATGCATTGATAAAAGGGCTATAAAAAGAAAAATATAAAAATATACGTTTTAGATTTGAAAAGCTTTAAAAAAAGAAATGTGTAATTTGTTTTGAGAATTTGGCATTATAGAGGAAGTTTTGTGATTTTAAAAAAACGATATTGGGTGCTTCAGAAAGGATTAAAAGTTTTTCTTTTGAGCATTTTGCTCTTGTTTCCCCTTGTTGTTTTTGCAAAAGCTGACTTTAGGGTTTGTAATACAACCCAACAGTCTGTAGGGGTTGCTCTTGGATATCGTACATTTTCAGGGTGGGTGAGCGAAGGCTGGTGGACTGTACCAGTGACGGAATGTAAAACCTTAATTGAGGGGCCCCTTGCTTCACGGTTTTATTATTTTTATGCGGAAGGGGCACAAAAAAAAGGGAACTGGGCAGGCTCTGTGACCATGTGTGTGCAAGATAGCCAGTTTACCATTCAAGGGGTTCATGATTGTTTCCCTCGAGGATATCAAAAGGCTGAATTTAAAGAGATCGATACCGGAAATCAAACCAGTTGGATGGTACAGTTGACGGATGAGTCTTTGTTAAACAATTCAGTTATACCTTCTCTTTCAGGAAATTCTCCACCGTGAAACGTGCACGTAAAGTAAAAATTATTGCGACTCTTGGTCCTTCTTCTTTTTCTCGTTTGATGATTGAGAAGCTTTTTAGGGCAGGGGCAGACGTTTTTCGTCTTAATATGAGCCATACTGATCGTGATATGCTGGGTGATTTGGTCGAGTCTATACGAGAAGTTGAAAAAACAGTTCGACGCCCCATTGGTATTTTGGTGGATCTTCAGGGGCCAAAACTGCGTGTGGGGCGTTTTGCTAAGGGGCAAGAAGATTTGCGTGTTGGGCAAAGCTTTACATTAGATAATCGCGATGTTCTTGGTGATGCACAGCGTGTTTTTTTCCCTCATGAGGATGTATTTTCGGCTGTTAAACCAGGGGACCGGTTGTTGATTGATGATGGAAGGGTGGAACTGCGTGCGCAAGTTTGTGATGATCACTTTGTACAGTGTCGCGTGGTTGCTGGTACCCGTATTTCTGATCGAAAGGGTGTCAGTTTTCCCGATACAATTTTGCCTTTTGATTCGATGACGTCAAAAGATAAGGAGGATCTTCAGGCTCTGTTACAGCAGCCTGTTGATTGGGTTGCACTTTCTTTTATTCAACGTCCAGAAGATATTATAGCGGTGCGTCAGTTGACGAAAAACAAGGTGTCTTTGATGGCTAAAATCGAAAAGCCTCAAGCCTTGGAGCATATAGAGAAGATTATTGAAATTTCCGATGGCATTATGATTGCACGGGGTGATCTCGGTGTGGAAATGCCTTTGGAAAAGGTCCCTGCACTTCAGATGGAGCTCATAAAAGCTTGTCGTTTAGCTGGAAAACCGGTTGTGGTGGCAACACAAATGCTTGAATCAATGATTACATCTCCTGTTCCGACACGCGCAGAAGTGTCGGATGTTGCTACAGCAGTTTATGCAGGAACAGATGCGGTGATGTTGTCTGCTGAATCTGCTTCTGGTCGTTATCCTGAAGAAGCTGTGCTTATGATGGACCGAATCGCGCGACAAATCGAACAGGATCACACTTATGCCGCTCAGGTTGGAGCACAACATCCAGCACCAGAATCAACAGGAACGGATGCGATTTCTCTTGCTGCGCGTCAGATTGCTGAAACACTTGCTCTATCCGCTATCGTTGCCTATACGGCTTCAGGAACAACGGGGGTGCGCGCCTCTCGTGAACGCCCTAATAGACCGATTATTGCTTTATCGCCCATTGTGGAAACAGCAAGGCGTTTGGCTCTCGTTTGGGGGCTTCATTGTGTGGTCACGCAAGATGCTCGCAATTTAGAAGATATGGTTGATCGAGCAGCAGCCATTGCATTTCAGGAAGGCTTTTGCCAAGGAGGGGATCGTTTCCTTGTAACAGCCGGTGTTCCTCTTGGAACGCCCGGTGCGACAAATCTCTTGCGTATTGCTTCTGTCTCTCAAGATGGAACGAAAGGGATTTGAGCCGTTTACGCATGGTGTTTTTTCATGCGCCTTTGAACAGGCTTTAAAAACAACGGGTGTGCGCTTCTTGTGAATGCCTCCATAGACCCATTATTCTTTTATCTCCTATCGTAAGATAGCAAGGTGTTGCATTAGGTCGTCCAGTTTGGGGATGGAAGCAGATGCGGTGATGTTGTCTGTTGATTTTGTTTTAGTTCTGAGGAAACTGCTTTTACGGTAGGCATTTAATGGGAGCCCCCCTTTTATTTCATTGAGACAGATTGGGGATTGCTTTATTGATGTTTATACGAGCGAGATGTTTATTGATAATGAGAGTTCATTCTTTCGCTTTTTGGATAAGAGCCTTGAAATTTTTCCCATTTTAAACTTTTGCAAACAGAATTGAATAAAATTAAAATTATGTGCCTAAAAAATCGTACTGGTATGTTATGAGAAAAAGTGATGGGTGAATGTGTTTTTAAAATATGCTTTGTCGAAGCATTTGCAACATATTGATTTATAATGATAATTTATCGTTATTAAACTTGAATTAGAACCCCGAATTCCGTAAGATTCTCTTAAATTTATTTATGTTTTGTTAATCATAACTCTTTGTTTGTACATCACAAGCGGGTGGGTTTTATGGGAAAAAGCTGTACAAGAAAGGCGTCCCTCTTATGAATCGTTTTACGAGCCAAGGGGGCTATCGCAATATTGAGGGCTGACTATAATGATGATGCCGACTTGCTCTTTCTTTTATTAAGCTTGGAGATTTTGAGGGGTGGGGAGAGAAATATGGATTATTTGTTATAAGGATAAAAATAGCGGTAGAGGATGTTTTCAAGAGCTATTATTGTTGTTTATGATGTTTGAGGTTGTATGAGATTAACATACTCTTCGGGTTTGACTTTTTTCCTGCTCTAAAGGATGAAAATACTTAATTCACGCTGGTTTATAAATGATACGGTTCTTTTCGGTGGGTTTCATCGGATGGACATCTCAGGTGCAAAGACTCCATGGTGCTTATAGTATCAAATAGCGGTGTTTTACGGTATAATAGATAAGGTTATTTTTTAATATATATTGAATCTGCTTGATATTATCTAAGGGGCAAGGATTTTTGGGCATGCATTCATAGGGAACATGAATATAGCTCTTTTTTTCGAAGGGTGCTTTATTTGTTTGTTGCTGTTGTCATTTATATGATTTTTTTACAATGATGTTGATTTTGTTATCTTATTGCGCGGTTAAAAGACATCTCATTTGAAATGTGGTGATATAAGGCAGTCTCCTTGATATAGGAAGCGTTTGTGCGGAGGTGAAATATTCAGGGTAGGGCTTTCTTGTTGAGGTTTAAGTTAATCCCATAAGTCGTGAGTAGCTGGAATCCTTCCTATAAAAAACCAGACTGTTTACACACTGGTGTGGGTTTAAGAATTTTTATCCTGTGAGATGTGGCGGACAAGTCAAATCTCTGGTTTATTACGCGCTGATGTACTTTTTAGAAATCTTCCTGTTCCTGTTCTTGTTCTTGAAGGTTTGTGCGGTTTTGATCATCTTTGAGCAATTGGTTGGTGAGATTTTCAATGCGTTGTGTGGTGTCACGCATAATTTTCCCCATGGTACGGTCTCTTTCGTTGTGGAGTCGTAAAAGAGTATTGTAGTCTTCTTGTAATTTTTTATTTTCTCGTTTTATTTCTTCCATTTCATCGATAATCATTATGCCAGCCATAACCGATAAACGATGGTCGCCAATTTCACCAAAATTGTTCTTTAAATGTGTGATATATTGATCTAATTGAGCAGCAAGCGCAATAAGACGACGTTCTTGTCCTTTGTCACAAGCCATGCGATAAACTTTACCATCAATGGTAACGGAAACAGTTTCCATACATTCAAACCTTTATCTATCAATGACAACACGAATTGTTTCCATTGCTTTAATAAGACGTTTGGAAACTTCTTTGTTTACGGACTCTAAGCGTTCAATTTGGGCTTCAGCTTTGTCAAGCGCTTGGGCAAGATGGCTGCGGTCAGCATTCATTCGTTGGATTTCTTCTTCCCATTCGTTATTTTTATCAATAACGGCATTGCGGTTTATTATGGTGATCTCTAAAGTTCTAAGTGCCTTTTCTAGGTGCTCTAAAGCATCTTGTAGAACTGTAGTCTCTTGGTTCATTGCTTTTATCCTTTGGGTAATTGTATCCTTTATCAATGTGTTATGCAAAAACGAATCACTTTCACTCTTGTGTTGTGTGCATTTTATTTTTAAGTATGTAGGATATTTTAGCAAGCAAAGCAGGGGATAGATATAAATTAAAAGCTGGATTTTTTGCGCGTATTGGCATAAATGACATGGATATACAGAACGCGTGAGGGGAATGTTATTAATATTATTGAAGTGGTGGCAAAAAGTCTCACGCTAATGGTTAGAAAATAGTATTTCTTGAGAATTTTAAGAGAATACGGAAAAAGCAACAGAATAACGTATTTAACGAAATGGTCGATTATTCATGACAAACACCCACCAACAGAATCAGATGGCCAATGCTATCCGTTTTCTTGCTATTGATGCGATTGAAAAAGCAAATTCTGGTCATCCGGGCTTGCCAATGGGAGCAGCCGATATTGCTACGGTTCTTTATACAAGATTCCTTGCTCATGACCCCAAAAAACCTCGCTGGCCTAACCGTGATCGTTTTGTGTTATCAGCAGGACATGGGTCTATGTTGCTTTATGCTCTCTTGTATCTTTCTGGTTATGAAGATATTGGCATTGAAGATCTCAAAAATTTTCGCCAATTAGGAGCAAAGCTTGCTGGGCATCCAGAATATGGGCATGTGGCAGGAATCGAAACAACGACTGGTCCTCTCGGACAAGGATTGGCTAATGCCGTGGGGATGGCTCTTGGAGAGCGTTTGCAAAATGCCCGTTTTGGTGATCTTATCAACCATTACACTTATGCGTTGGTAGGCGATGGATGCCTTATGGAAGGGATATCTCAAGAAGCACTTTCCCTTGCCGGTCATTTGAAACTCAATAAGCTTATTGTGTTGTGGGACGATAATAATATTTCTATCGATGGAGAGATTTCCCTTGCTGACAGTACAGATCAGATTGCGCGTTTTAAGGCATCTGGTTGGGAGACACATAAAGTCAATGGGCATGATCAAGCAGCAATTGCGCGGGCTATTGAGGCGGCACAAAATTCCGATAAACCAACTTTGATCGCTTGTAAAACAACAATTGGCTTTGGAGCACCCAATAAAGCGGGTACCAATAAAGTTCATGGAGCCCCTTTGGGCGCACGAGAAATCGCTGAAACCCGTATCGCTTTAGGGTGGGATGCTGAGCCTTTCGTTATTCCAGCCGATATTCTCGATAATTGGCGCTTGGCTAGTCTCAATGCTGCTAAAAAACGCCAAAAATGGGAAGAAAAATTTGCTGATCTTCCTGTCTCAGAGCGTGTGGAGTTTGAAAGATTGATGCGGGGCGATCTCGTGGGCGGATTTGATGGCGCTATTGATACTTATAAACAGAAATTGGTTGAAGAGCGCCCCGTTGTTGCTACGCGTAAAGCTTCGGAAATGGCTCTTGAAGTGATCAATGAAGTCGTTAGTGAAACTATTGGTGGTTCGGCTGATCTAACCGGATCTAATAATACAAAAAGCAGCCAGATGAAAAGTATCTCTGCTGAAGATTTTTCAGGGCGCTATCTGCATTATGGAATTCGCGAACATGCAATGGGAGCTGTGATGAATGGTCTTGCCCTTTATGGCGGCTTTATTCCTTATGGGGGAACCTTTTTATGCTTTTCTGACTATATGCGTCCTGCTATGCGTTTGTCTTCTCTCATGGGGTTGCGGGTGATTTATGTCATGACTCATGATTCTATTGGTCTTGGTGAGGATGGTCCGACCCATCAACCCGTAGAGCATTTGGCTTGCCTGCGTGCAATGCCTAATCATTTTGTGTTCCGTCCTGCAGATGCTATGGAGACAGTCGAGTGTTGGCAATTGGCTTTGAAAGCATGCGGGACGCCTTCTACCTTGGCTTTAAGTCGACAAAATCTACCGCTTTTGCGTCAAGAGTATGAAGAAGAAAATCTCTGTATGCTTGGTGCTTATGAATTCCTAACAGCTAGCGATGATGCACAAGTGACGCTGTTTGCTTCTGGTTCAGAATTGCAAATTGCAGTGGAGGCACATGCGGTGTTAGAAGAAAAAGGCATCCCAACGCGTGTGGTTTCTGTGCCTTGTTTTGAACTTTTTTCTCAACAATCTCTCTCCTATCAGCGTGCTCTTATTGGAGAGGCGCCGATTAAAGTTGCCATTGAGGCCGCTGTTCGGCAAGGATGGGACCGTTTTATTGGCTGTGATGGTATCTTTATTGGCATGGATGGCTTTGGAGCAAGTGGAACGATTGATGCCCTTTATGCGCATTTTAATATTACTTGGGAAAATGTCGTTGCCACCGTTGAAAAAGAGCTGGAAAAGATCAAAGAGCAAAGTACAAAATGACAGCTTTGTGTTGTCATGAGTGGGTTTGGTCGTAGGCATCTATTTTGTACAGTGTTGTGGATGATCTTGTGCATTACTGTGGATAAGTGAGTGAGTGATCAAGATATTGACGTTATAGGAATTAATGATTTTGGATTGGTGAAATACCCATTTATTGTGTTTTAAATGTTGTGCTTTTAAAAATTGATGAGGAAACATGTGAAATGACAGTTCGTGTTGCAATTAATGGGTTTGGTCGTATTGGTCGCAATATTTTACGTGCGCTTGTGGAAAGTGGACGACAAGATATTGAAGTGGTTGCAATTAATGATTTGGGATCGGTGGAAACAAATGCCCATTTATTACGCTATGATTCAGTTCATGGGCGTTTCCCTGGGATCGTTAAGGTGGTAGGGGATGCTATTGATGTAGGGGGTGGTTTAATAAAGGTATGCGCAGAGCGTGATCCTGCTCAATTGCCTTGGAAAGATTTGGATATCGATATTGCTTTGGAATGTACGGGTATTTTTACTGCGCGTGATAAAGCAAGTGCTCATTTAGATGCGGGGGCAAAGCGTGTTCTTATTTCTGCGCCTTCTGAAGGAGCAGATCTTACGGTCGTCTATGGGGTTAATCATCAATCTTTAAGCAGCGAGCATCGCGTTGTTTCAAATGCTTCTTGTACAACCAATTGTTTGGCGCCTGTTGCACAAGTTTTGCATAACACGGTCGGCATTGAAAAGGGCTTTATGACAACAATCCATTCTTATACGGGTGATCAACCTGTGTTGGATACAATGCATCGGGACCTTTATCGTGCACGTGCGGCAGCTCTTTCTATGATTCCTACCTCAACAGGAGCGGCAAAAGCTGTGGGATTGGTCTTGCCAGAATTAAAGGGATTGCTTGATGGTGTATCGATTCGTGTTCCGACCCCTAATGTTTCTGTCGTTGATTTGACATTTATCGCTAAGCGTTCCACAACAATCGAAGAAATTAATACAGCTATTGCTACTGCTGCACAAGGTTCTTTGAAGGGCGTTTTGGACACGACAGAAGAGAAACTTGTGAGTTGTGATTTTAATCATAATCCTCATTCAGCTATTTTCCACAATGATCAAACCAAAGTGATTGATGGTAAGCTCTGTCGCGTTCTGGTTTGGTATGATAATGAATGGGGCTTTTCTAACCGTATGAGTGATACTGCTGTAGCTTTTGCTCAGACAATATAAGAGGACCTCAGGGTCCTCTTTTTATAAGGAAAAGTCTCATTTTTGTGCAATTTTGAGAAAAACAGTTAGAGGCTGTTGTTCTCATGCGCTAGAGAGAAGAGGCTATTGAAACATTGATGATGTGTTTTGTTTTAATACTGTGTCAATACGTGCTTTTAAAAGATGAATGAAAGAGTAAACTTTAAAAAGTAAGATCTGAACGAGATACCCTTTGAGAAAACGTTAGAAAACAGGAGATGTAAACTCTTTTTCCTAGAAGTAAAAGGAAGCTTTAATAGAGATCAAGTTGAGCCAATGCATTTGTTTGCCACAATGGAATATGAAGATTAAGAGCAATGGTGGGCTTTTGTACATTTGACGATAAAAGCTTTGGCTTTTCAAACAGAGGGTGAGAGATGGGCTGTCGTGGATCTCTTGTAAAAGCAAAGAGGGGGGGATAAGTGGAAAGAAAAGTGGGCAGGGTTGTTGGATGCGTTTTTATTTGAAACAATGGAAAGTGAAGAGGAAGCAGTGATGGGGTTTCGTACACTTGATGATGTTGATGTTTTGGGTAAACGTGTTCTGGTGCGCGTAGATTTTAATGTTCCTATGGCGCAAGGTAAGGTATGCGATGAGACGCGTCTTGTGCGACATAAAGAGACACTCGTTGAGCTACAAAAGCGTGGTGCTAAACTTATTCTGCTTTCTCATTGTGGTCGCCCCAAAGGAAAGGTAGAGCAAGAGTTTTCACTCCGTCCTGTTGTGCAAGTGCTGGAAAAGATCATTAATCAGCCGGTTGCTTTTGCTCCTGACTGTATCGGTTCGGCGGTGCAGGTTGCAGTTGAGTCATTACAAAATGGTGGTGTTTTACTGCTTGAAAATGTTCGTTTTTATGCTGGTGAAGAAAAGAATGATTGTTCTTTTGCAGAAGCTTTGGCTCATAATGGAGATCTCTATGTTAATGATGCTTTTTCAGTTTCTCATCGTGCCCATGCTTCGGTGGAGGGAATAACGCATTTGTTGCCTTCTTATGCAGGACGCTCTTTGCAAGGTGAATTGCAGGCATTAGAAAAAGGACTTGGCAATCCAGCACGTCCTGTGGTTGCCCTTGTGGGAGGAGCAAAGGTTTCTAGTAAGCTTTTTGTGCTCAATCATTTGGTGGAAAAAGTTGACTCCTTAATTATTGGTGGGGGGATGGCTAACAGTTTTTTAGCTGCGCAAGGTATCCATGTAGGGAAATCACTGTGTGAACATGCATTGATGGAAACGATAAAAAAAATTATTAAAAAAGCGCGAGAGTGTCACTGTACGCTTCTGCTCCCTCAGGATGCTGTTGTGGGATTTCGTTTTGAAAAAGATGCACCGCATCGTCTTTATGACATTGAAGATATTCCACAAGATGGCATGATATTGGATATTGGGACGCGCTCTATTGCGCATATCAATGCTGCGATAGATGAAGCTGCTACTCTTGTGTGGAATGGACCCCTTGGTGTTTTTGAGATGCCTCCCTTTGATAAGGGAACCATTGCCGTTGCACGCCATGCAGCAGAACGTAGTTTGACGGGAAAGTTGGTTTCAATTGCGGGAGGGGGCGATACGGTTTTTGCCCTTAATCATGCCGGTGTTGCCAATGATTTTACTTATCTTTCGACTGCTGGAGGAGCTTTTTTGGAATGGATGGAAGGTAAGGTTCTTCCTGGTATTCTTGCCCTTATGCAGGCTTAAAGGGCTTCTTTGAAGGGGAAGGTTAAAGAAAAACTATACGGTCGTGTAGAGTGTTTTGATAGTGTTGCGCATTTTTAGAAATTAAGACAAAATAAGAGGAATTTTTTATGAATGAACGGCTTGAAGATATTGCACTTGCTTTGGTGCATGCGGGTAAAGGTATTTTGGCGGCAGATGAAAGTACGGCGACCATTGGAAAGCGTTTTGAAAGCATTGGTGTTGAATCCAATGAAGATAAGCGCCGTGCTTATCGTGAAATGCTTTTTAGTACAAAAGAAGCGATGGAAAACGCCATCTCTGGGGTTATTTTATTTGATGAAACCATTCGGCAAAAAGCATCAACTGGGAAAATGTTGACGGATCTTATTCGGGATTCAGGCGCTTTGCCAGGGATTAAAGTTGATACCGGTGCAAAACCCTTGGCTGCTTTTCCCCAAGAGACAATTACCGAAGGGTTGGATGGTCTTCGTGAGCGGCTAAAAGATTATTATGCTTTGGGAGCACGTTTTGCTAAATGGCGTGCGGTAATTGCTATTGATGAATACACTTTGCCAACAAGAGGCGCCATAAGACAAAATGCACAAGCTCTTGCACGCTATGCTGCCTTATGTCAGGAGTTCAATATTGTGCCCATTGTTGAGCCGGAAGTGTTGATGGATGGATCATCGTGTGGGCATTCAATTACACGCTGCTTTGAGGTGACACGCACTGTTTTGCAGGCTGTCTTTAAAGAATTGTTTGAAGCTCGGGTTCTTTTGGAGGGGATGATTTTAAAGCCCAATATGGTGATTGATGGAAAGGATGCACGCAAGGCTTCTGTTGAAGAAGTTGCTGAAAAGACCGTCCAAGTGCTTAAACAAACTGTTCCTGCTGCTGTTCTAGGAATTGCTTTTCTTTCTGGAGGGCAGTCTGATCAGGAAGCAACGGCGCATTTATCTGCTATGAATTCTTTGGGCGTATTGCCTTGGAAATTGACCTTTTCCTATGGACGAGCACTGCAAGCAGCTGCCTTAAAAGCATGGGCGGGAAAAGATGAAAATATTGCTGTTGCACAGAAGGCCTTTCGTCATCGGGCTCGGATGAACCATCTTGCGGCTTTGGGACAATGGACAAAAGAACAAGAAAAAGTGTGCGATTGAAGCACAAGCCCTGTTCTTAAATGCGGAGAGATTTTGCATGTTTCTGCGTGATTTTTTGTGCCCTCATCATGATAAGAATGGCGGGGGCATTTTAGGCTTGAAAGCTTTCTCAGAGAGTTTTTTCCTTGGACCTTTTAAAAGTCTTTAATGGGTGCTATCGAGAGATAAGATTGCGGGAGAGGTGCAATTTCGAGAAGGGGAGACAATGCTAGGAAATTTGTGAATGCACAGCACTTTAGTATGGTGTCGTTCATGAGGTGGTACTTACTTTTTGCGTGAAAATCATAAAGCTCATACTGTATTGAAGAGTTTGATATTGTGATATTTTTTCTTTTTCATGTTATCATTACTTGTCATCGGCAGAATTCATTTGATTGCAGTTTCAAAGGTGGATTAAGCGGGTAGATTAGAAAGTTGCGATTTCTGAGCGGATTGGAATACAGCTTATGAAGCTTTTCTACGTCAGGATAGCTTCCTCTTCAATGGGGGTAGTTTTTCTATTAACGAGCGAATTGAATAACTCTTGCGAAAGAAAATAGATTTGCACCTCAATAAAACACCTATTTTTTCATTAAAATGGATAAATTTTTCTTGTATTTTTTGATGATATAATTAAAAGTGATTAACTTCATAGCATCTTGGCTTAAAACGGGGGGAATTGTGGACGGTATATCTTCTAAGAATAACAGTATATCTTCTAAGAATACAAGCATCAAAAGAAAAAATCGATACGCAGAACAGAGCTTTTCTGCAATTATGATGCGAAAATTGTGCAATATGGTGCGTGGGGTATTCGAAGGGATCTTTACAGTATTTACTTTCACAATTTTTCTTATCCTGTTCAGCATACGTGGACCGGTTCATGCCGTACTAAGCTTCTTTGCAGGTGCGAGTGGAATAACGTGCTTTTTCTTTTTTGTCGGATACTACTTACAACGCCGCGAAGCAACAGCAGATGAAGCCGGTATATCGCTCACATTACTTTTAGCAATTGGTGAAGGCATTTTTTCTATTTGCTCCCTGTATGCTGCGTGGGGTTACGACGCTCTCTTGTTCCGTTTAGCACCTCCTGGGTATGTTCTTATTCTCCCTGAATAAATAGAGTGCAATTCGTTTGCATACAAATAAAAATGAGAGGCTGTCTGCCTCTCAAATTCTTAATAATCGCTCTCCAAAATCATAACATCAAACCCGCGTTTAATGAATGGACTAACAAGCCTTGGGTCCTTAAGCCTCAAGGCAACCCTTTACAAGGGCGGTGCGCCTAACGGCATCCTTGACCTTAAGATACCCAAACGGCTTATGAACAAACTCTCTTATTAAGCCACATCATCTTTTATTCTTCTCATGCGGTTCTGAAATCATGATATAAGGGGCAAGCTTCTCATCGTGCCTAAATGGTAACTTATCGTGTGTTAAATGGAAAAATGAGAAAAAGCATCTTTATGCAATATAATCCAATTATGATTTTTTGATTTGAAGATAAAGGGTTTAAAGTTCTACAAGACTGATACGATAAAGGGGGGAAGTTGCCTATCTTAGAAACTAAGGCGTATTTTAGGTGCTCTTGATATAGCTATCTCACCAAATGGTTTTGAAGACTTATCCTTTTAGCTCTATTTATTAAAAGGTCATTTTGAGGGGGCTTGGCTAATGAATGTAAAGGAAAATTAGCATGTAATATTTCGCTTTTCTGGTATAGATGCTGAATGGGTTAATTATCGAGAGGATCACTGAAGAGGGAGCGCTAAAAAATGATGAAAATCCTCCGTACTTCGGTGAATTCGTGGTTGAAGATATAATCGTAGAACTTGGCTTATCTGTTCCTGAAACAGTTGAATGGTTTGAAATGGTTAGGGTGTCAGTTCTGCATATGCTTGGCTCGCTATACAAAAAAATTATGATTTAGTGCAAGCTTTTAAACATAAATACCCTAAAGATATATCTTCTTTGTATATGTTCTTATCATCGTTAATGTGCCTTCTTAAAGCATGATAGGGGGTGCTATAAAGTTGAGAGCTGTAAAATATATGGGGCTTGGAGGGGGTGAGAAGATGGTGTTCAATCGAAGTACTCTATCCTTATTTTTATGGGCTATGCCTGAAAGAGAGAGCTGGAGAGACAATTTATGAGCAAAGAGAACGGTGTTTTGAGGTTGCGGTGTCTGCAAGAGCAGAACAGTGATCGTGGTGATATTTACAAACAATAAATTTGATAAAATTTTACAATTTTGCCAAAAGCCGGTTTATTATAAAAGCTGTTGCTCATGTGCTCTCACAAAGTTATAAGAAGCCCAAAAGTGCTAAAAAAGTCTTTGCTCTTTTTCAATAATATGAATCTGCAAACAATATTCAAAAAGTGTTCGTGTGTTTGAAAGAGAATAAAAGGATATTCTTGCAATAGAGAGAAGCGTATTTGTGAATTACAATTTGTCATGATTTTCGGTAAACACTATTGTTTAGAGCGGTGAGAGAGGGCATGAAAAAATTTTCATATTCAGTTTTTTTAAAGAGTGTGGTCAGTCTTTAGGGTAGTGCTTGTGTCCCTAGAGCCTATCAAGTGAGCCGCATAAGGGTTTCGCAAGCGAGCACCATTATACTCTTTGCCAGCGTATACTCTTTTGTCAGCGCCCCAATGTTTTGACAGCCCTTAGAACGTAAAGGGGCAAGAGAGGTATTTTATTCCTTTCTTGTACCGTTTCACTTCACACGCCAACTCTGCTTGTGATGAGCAAGCCAAGAGATTTTGTTTGACTCACTATGAGGGTTTGACATGAGAAAATCCTATGGTATTCATGATCTTTCATGAAAAACAATGAATTGTCCTTATAAATCAACGTGACAGTGCTGTTATGAAGAGAACTCCTTGCACATCTTAATAGCCCATAGAGATTTAACTGGGTATTATTTTATATTCTGTACACAGAAGTGTCTTTATAAAAATACTCCATCTTGCGCAGAAAAAAGAACAGCCCGTTAAAAAAGAAAAACATCTCAATGCTTGCTTTTCTTTTTTCCATGAGAGATTTAAATTGATAAGCCTGTCTGAAAAAAGTGCTGTTTATGCCCTTAAAGATATTGCTCTTGTATCAAGATTACTTATTCGGGTGAAAATTGCAATTTTGCGAGGTAAGCATAAACGCCATTTTTTGCCACAAGTTCGGCATGGGTTCCTTCTTCCACAAGGGCGCCTTTATCCATAACAAGAATGCGATCTGCTTTTAAAATTGTTGCCAAACGATGTGCAATGACCAAGGTTGTGCGGTTTTGCATCAACCCTTCTAAGGCGTCTTGCACCAACTTTTCACTGTTTGCATCTAAAGCAGATGTTGCTTCATCAAGCAGCAACAGGGGTGCATTTCTTAAAATTGCCCGCGCAATACCAATGCGTTGTTTTTGTCCCCCAGAAAGCATGGTACCGCGTTCTCCTACTTGCGTATCCAAGCCATCTGGTAAAGCTTGAATAAATTCAAGTGCATTAGCCGTTTTAGCAGCAGCAAGGATTTCTTCTTCATGGGTATTTTCAGTTCCAAAAATAATATTATCACGCAATGTTCCATCAAAAATAGCAACATCTTGTGGAACATAGGAAATTGCACTGCGTAAATCTTGTAAAGAAAGGCGATTAATTTCTATGCCATCCAACCGAATTGTTCCATTTGTCGGATCATAAAAACGAAGGATCAAAGAAAAAATGCTGCTTTTTCCTGCTCCGGAAGCCCCAACAAAAGCAACCGTTTCGCCTGCTTTTACAGAAAATGAAAGCGAGCGTAAAACCTTCTCTTGTGGTCTAGAAGGATAGGTAAAATCAACCTGATCAAAAACAAGTTCACCTCGAACAGGTTGCTCTAATGATAAAGCATTTTTAGGAGCTACAATAGTAGGTTGTTCTTGTAACAATTCGGCAAGCCGTTCAGCAGCGCCTGCTGCTTGGATTAATTCTGCTCCCAGTTCCGATAATTGCGCAAAAGTAGAAGCTCCAAAAACCGCATAAAGGACAAATTGCCCTAATGTCCCTCCTGTCATCGTTCCATTCAAAACATCACGCGATCCAATCCATAAAACAGCAACCACACTGCTAAAAACCAAAAAAATTGCAAACCCCGTAAAAAAGGAGCGCAAGATTACAGAAGCACGTGCTGTTTGAAAAGCACGTTCTATCAATTGTGAAAAACGTATTGTAACGAGTTTTTCAGCGGTAAAAGCTTGCACAGTGCGAATAGCACTTACCTGCTCTGTAGCAACAGCATTGGCATCTGCGAGACGATCTTGCGCCGCGCGGGTACGAGAGCGAACTTTACGTCCAAAGACTACCAAGGGAATGGCCACAACAGGAATAGCAGCTAAAACCAACAAAGACAATTTAGCATTGGTGATCACCATCATCACGACGGCTCCGATCACGATAATCAGCTGACGCAATGCGGTAGAGGCGGTAGAGCCCACAGCTAATTTTATTTGTGTGGTATCTGTTAGAAGCCTTGAAACAATCTCTCCTGAATGTGATCGATCAAAAAAAGCAGGAGAAAGTTTCATAATATGGACAAACACATCACGCCGTAAATCGGCAACAATCCGTTCTCCTAAGGTGATAACACAGTAATAACGGGCTGCTGAAGCAAATGCGAGAAACAAGGCTAAGATAAACAAAATTCCAAAGTAAAAATTGATATGTCCATGGCTTGAAGTAGAAAACCCATGATCAAACATTTGGCGGATAGCCACAGGCAAAGCTAATGTGACAAGAGCAGCAACAGATAACGCTAGAAAAGCAAAGATAAACAACCAACGATAGCGCAAAATATAGGGAAAAAAAATTGCAAGCGAAGAGAATGAAGATTTCTTAGGGGAAGACTTTGTCGATTTTTCTGAACGAGAACGTAATGTCATAAAATTTTGCTCACTGTATTGGATTTGTAACACTTGATACAATGATGTATCTTGAACACTTGTTTTTTGATGCGTGCTCAGTTATAGAAATAAATACTTTAAATCAATGTATCAAAAAGACAAAGGAAGTGCACTTAAAAAAACAAATAAGTGCTATTTCATTCTATAAACGCAAAAGGTTCGACGCATGAAAGCGAATATTCACCCCAATTATCATAAAATTACCGTTGTTATGACGGATGGAACCCAATATACGACGCGCTCTACTTGGGGAAAAGAAGGCGATACTCTTAATCTAGATATTGATCCAAGAACGCATCCGGCATGGACAGGTGGCTCCCAAACACTCGTAGATCGTGGTGGTCGTCTTTCTAAATTCAAAAATCGTTTTGGTAATATTGGCATGTAAAAGCCTCCTTTTATGGGGTACAAAGGTTTTAAACAAATCGATTGCAAATGGATGGATTTTTTATCCTATCAAAGAGTGCACTTTAAATATTAATTCAAAAACGCATCCGACATAAACAGATGGGTCTTAAACACTTATAAATCATTGTGGTTGCGTTTTTTAAATTCAAAAATCATTTTGAAATATACGCATAAATCCTTTCTTCCCTAGAGTATAAAGACTTGAAATAAAATAATTGCAAACTTTTCTTCTTTTTTTGGAACTGAACATATCCATGGAGAGGAAGTATTTTCCGCTTCTAAAGCTGCCAATGCATTTGAATTTATTCAAGCTTTACCAGATGGCTTGGATACGCAAGTAGAAGAACGTGGTACTATGCTTTCTGGGGGGCAAAAACAACGCATTGGTATTGCACTGGCGATTTTAAGAAATGCAGCCCTCTTGTTGCAAGCCGGCACCGTCATTATATTTGCCAACTCGTGGATGTTGCTACAGCCCTTGGCACTTGAGATAATTTATTATAGGCATTTTAAGTTCTTTCTTAATAGTTTTTTATTCACGCGGGCTTTCCCCGCTTGGTACGTGCAAAAGGCATGGTTTTGGTTGGTTCACCATGAAACATGGTTTGAAATGAGAGAATCCTACGGTATTCGGGATTCTCATTCAACATACAAGACAATGAATTATTATTATAAATCAAAATGTTGCCACTTGATGAAGCAAGATTTGCTTTAGATGAAAACAGTGAAAAGTTGGTGCAAGATACCTTAGAAGGATTGATACAAAATCCTAAATCCTGGTCATTGCACATCGTTTGGCAACAATTTTAAAAGCTAATCGTATTCTCGTGATGGATAAAGGCGCTTTTGTGGAAGAAGGAACACACAACTCATTATAAAAAATAATGTTTATGCGCATTTGGCTCAACTGCAATTTTCATCTGAGTAAGTGATCTTGATACAAGAGCAGTATCTTTAAGGGCATAAACAGTATTCTTTTCAGACAGGCTTATCAATTTGAAACTCTCATGGAAAAAAGAAAGGCAAGCATTGAGGTGTTTTTCTTTTTTAACGGGCGGTTCTTTTTTTTTGCCTGAGATGAAGTATTTTTATAAAGACACTTCTGTGTACAGAATATAAAATAATACCCAGTTAAATCGCTATGGACTATTAAGATGAGCAAGGAGTTCTCTTCATAACAGCACTGTCACGTTGATTTATAATGATAACTCATTGTTTTTCATGAAAGATCTTACATGGAATTTCTCGTTTCAAATTTGGTTATGTTGCATTAATCAAAACCATTTCTCTTGCATGCTGCAAGCAGAGAGAGCTCGCGTGAAGTAAAAATACTTAAAGAAAGAATAAGTCTTCTTCATGAAGTGTCTCAAGTTTTAGGGGCTATCACAACGGGGGGCGCTGGCATAAGAGTATGATGGTGCTGGGCTACTTAAAGAAGAACTGCTAAATAGGCAGAGAGGCGCTTTTTATTGATGTTATAAAACAGTGCGAACAAAGCACGCAGTTTGTTTTGTTGTTTGGTTGAGTTAAGGTTTTTATTACTTTGAAAATCAATATTTCATGGATCATGCATTTTGAGGGCTTATAAGGCTTTTCTTTAAAGTACATAAATCATTAAAACAGCATTATTAAATACAAATTGTTTTATTTCACCAATAAAAACATCTATATTTTGTGTATTGTTTTTATTAAAATAGAATATGTAGTGATTTTCAAATCAGATATACACATAATGATGCAATATCGAGAAGTCGATAAAAGAGCTGCGTTAAATGTTGGTGAGGATAGAAGAAAGCAAGAATGAGTGATCACGATACTTTCATAGTTATAGTAGGAATAGTTATAATAGGGAGCATAATCTATAGTCTTTGGTTAGCAAATTATCAGAAAAAGCAATTAAATGAACAACTTGAACAGTTTGAAAAATTACTGCAGCTAAAAGATCGAGAGTGCGCGATATACCAAAATATTATTGCACAATGGGAACAAAGGCTTGTTAAAAAAACTCAAAAAATATCGCCAAAATGGATTAAACAATGGGATGAAGAAGCAAAGCATTGGGAAAGAGATTTACTGGAGATAAAAAATCCTGAACATTGGCTATCTTCTGAATCGAGCGGACAATGGCCTTTGATGGTAAAAGATATTTGTATGCAAGGATATGGAGAAGCGTGGTTTTTGTATGAAAAGGCGCTGACAAAAGAACTGACTGATGAACATATCAAAAAAATAAATGCGTTCATAATCACTTTTAAGGAAACTTATCTAAAAGCAGTGCGATTGATGAGAAAGAATAGGATCACTTTGCAAAAGTTTGTAGATCCTCTTACGAAAAAAAAACGATATAAACATACAATGTTGTCGCTTCATTGGTGTTTATATATGGTTGATGATATGATTATGGCTGAATATGAACAGCAACTACAAGACAAGGCTTCAGGATACTATGAAGAGTTAAAGTCTTTGGAAATTTATTATGAAGATATACCTAAATATACAGAATATGAAACGCTAGAAGAGATACTGTCTTGTTGGTATCTTAGTCTGCCTAGAGATGCTAAATTACTATGCATTCGTAAAAGAGAGCTTCTAGCATTATTGTATGATATTTCCAGTGCTTATAAAGCGGCAAGAAAAACTTTTATTTACTATAAGCAGCTTATTGATACGGTAAAAGAAGGATATATTGCCTTTGATAAGGATTGTCGTTACTCTACGGTTAGAAATGACATTGATGTTTGTAGAGAGAAAGATAAAGAAAAGAAAAAGGGGTTGCGTATTTCTAAAGAGACTCCAACATATGAAAAAGCCTATAAATTAGGAGTCATAGAATGGATGAAGTGGTCAAGTAAGAAATGTGATAATCAATGGATCTTTTGGAAAATGCTTGTCAAAATAGGAAATTCAAAAGAAAAATTAAAAATCATTTTCGGTGATGAAAAGGTAAATGCACTGGAAGAGGCTATCAAAAAAGATCAAGAACAGTTCGTGAGCGAATTTCAAGAAGCAATTCTCGAGAACAAAAATGTGCATTTTTATAAATCCCATGCCTATTTGATACATACTTTAGAATAATGCTGAAAAGAAGGAGAAGCTGATAACAATTGTATGAATCGGTGAATTTACTGAAACCTCTGTTATCACACGCGGTGGTGAAACATATTGATAAGCAGTGAGAGTAATGTAGAGCAGCTCTTACCAAAAAGGAGAGAGTGGGCTCTTCTAGAGTCAATATTTTTGCGCGCAGTGTAAGAATGATCTCTCAAGAGAAGTAGGAGAGGCTTTTGCCTCAGGTTCGATAATTGCTTTTTGGGGCGTTTGGTTATGATGGGATTTGTGTTTATTGCCTTTTGCAGCTTGTTTGCAGGGGAATTTGAATAACAGAAACGTCAATAAGGTAAGCTATTGGGGATTGCTTTTGTGGGGGGTATAGCAAGTACATTTTTTGTTCGTGGTGATGTTTTTTGTCACTATCTAATCAGTTATTTCCTATCGTTTTCTGTAAAGAAAATTAAAAACTCTTTCTTCATGTGTTTGTTTAAGGTTCTAAGGGTTTTGTAAAAAACTGTAAGAATTAAATGCTTTTTTGAAGTTTTTTTTATAGTTTGATGCGAATGTGTTCATTTCCGGCAATGATGTTTTTTTGCGGAATATATCGCTACCGCCTTCTTTATTAGTGACAAAAACACCGGCTTCGTGAAGCATCAGTATGCTGGTAGTTTTATCAAAAATGTGCAGGTTATCTTCCCAAAAGCCATCGGTTCTTCCAGCAGCCACATAAGCTAAATTCGAGAGCAGCAGCACCAAAACGGCGAAGTCCGGCAACTTCCGTCATTATATTGCGTAATTCAATAAGATAGGTTCCATGATTTGGTCGACCAAAATGAGGCATGCTTGTAGCAATGACACAATCTTCCAGTCTGCGTCGAGCAGAAACGCGACAGCGTCGGTTATTGAAAAAAGCACCATACCCGCGTTCTGCGGTGAAGAGTTCATCACTCACGGGATTGTAAATGACACCACCAACGATTTTTCCTTGGCTTTCTAAGGCAATGGAAACAGCAAAAAAAGGAATGCCATGGAGAAAATTTGTGGTGCCATCTCAAAGGGTCAACAATAAAACGGTGTTGTGAATCTTCTCCAATGATTTCTTCTGACTCTTCCATCAGATAACCAAATTTGGGGCGCGCTTTGCTTAATTCATTGAAAATAATTTTTTCCGCTTTGCGATCTGCTTGGCTGAGGTCATCTGCTAGATCTTTTCTGAGGTCTAAATGCCTTTTTTGAGGGTTTTTTCTAATTTTAGGCGAATGTGTTCATTGCCGGCAATGATATTTTTTTTGCGAAATATATTGTTGCCGCCTTCTTTATCGGTGACAAAACCACCGGCTTCACGAACCATCAGTATTCCAGCAGCCATATCCCAAATTTGCAGGTTATCTTCCCAAAAGCCATCGGTTCTTCCAGCAGCCACATAAGCTAAATCAAGAGCAGCAGCCCCAAAACGGCGAAGTCCGGCAACCTCTGCCATCACATTACGTAATTCAATAAGGTAGGTTCCATGATTTGGGCGACCAAAATGAGGCATTCCTGTGGCAATGACACAATCTTCTAGTCTGCGTCGAGCAGAAACGCGACAGCGGCGGTCATTGAAAAAAGCACCACACCCGCGTTCTGCGGTGAAGAGTTCATCATTCACGGGATTGTAAATGACACCACCAACGATTTTTCCTTGGCTTTCTAAGGCAATGGAAACAGCAAAAAAAGGAATGCCATGGAGAAAATTTGTGGTGCCATCTAAAGGGTCAACAATAAAACGGTGTTGTGAATCTTCTCCAATGATTTCTTCTGACTCTTCCATCAGAAAACCAAATTTGGGGCGCGCCTTGCTTAGTTCATTGAAAATAATTTTTTCCGCTTTGCGATCTGCTTGGCTGACATAATCTGCTGGTCCTTTCAAAGACACTTGCAAATTTTGCACTTCACCGTAATCACGTACCAACGAGCGTCCTGCTTTCATTGCAGCTTGCACCATGACATTCATGACTGCAGAATGGGCCATTTTTTATTCCTTTATTTATCTTTTTCATTTGCACGACGCAAATAAATCAACTCATTGGTGTCTACAATGATACGTTCACCAGCATTCATAAAGGGGGGAACAAGAATACGAATTCCGTTTTCAAGAATGGCGGGTTTATAAGAGGAGGTAACCGTTTGTCCTTTGATGGCAGGATCGGCTTCTGCAATCGTGACAGCAACTTGATCAGGAAGTGAGATGCCAATAGGCTTTTCTTGATAAAGTTCAACTGTGACAGTCATCCCATCTTGGAGAAAAGCAGCACGTTCACCAACAAAATCCTTTTGAAGTTCTAGTTGTTCATAAGATTCTGAATCCATAAAGACCAAAGCATCCCCTTGTTGATAAAGAAAGGTGAAATCTTTTTGTTCAAGGCGCACGCGTTCAACTGTCTCAGCAGCGCGAAATCGCTCATTAAGTTTTGTACCATCAATCAAATTTTTCATTTCAACTTGGTTAAATGCACCACCTTTTCCTGGTTTTACAGCGTTGCATTTAACAGCAACCCATAAGCTTCCTTGATGTTCGATCACATTACCAGGGCGAATTTCATTGCCATTAATTTTCATCGTTTCTATCCAATTCTATTCTTGCAAAAAGAACTCTCTTGTTGTCTTTATGGCGCTTTTCTTTGCTGCCTTTAACGGTCAAGCTCTTTTGTTATTTTCGGGCTAAAATCCCTTTGATTAACCTTGCTGCTCTCTCATGGTCCTGTGTGCTCTTTATGGGCTTTCTCCTGCTTTTTGCAAAGAGAAAAGCTTAAGTAAAAAAGGACCTTTATGTATTTTTGCTTTTCAGCTCTTTGCAAGACCATAAAAAGCGCTCAGACGCAAGCTTTTTAAAAATTTGCACAAAAATTTTTTAGAATTTTGGGGGAAATTTATCCCGTTGTGTCGTAAAATATCATCATTGATGGCAATGATATAATTGATGGTAATGATATAAGTTCCCTAAAACCATGAGGTGTTTTTAATTAAGAATATGTGAATACGGAGTTTATTATGAGTGTCTCATGGGATAGAGCGTGGTGTATGTTGTCACAGGGTGTTCGTTTGTATTCTTATCAGAGATCAGCTGTAAAAAGGCTTTTTTATCGAGGTTAGAACTCTAAATCTTTTGAGCAGCAGGTATTTTTCTGTACTTGATGCGATTTCATCATGAGAGTACGGGGGCAGTTGTTTTGTTAAGATATCAGCATAGAAAAAGACAAGTGGAGCATTTAGGATATCAGAAATTTCTTTTAAACGCCCTGCGCTGACACGATTTAAGCCGTTTTCATATTTCTGGATTTGTTGGAAAGTGGCACCTAAATGTTAACCTAAAGTTGTTTGAGACATTTTTAGCATTTTTCGTCTCAAACGAATTTTTTTGCCAATGAATTTGCCACTGAAAATGTCGTTATAAGGATTTTACCAAGACCCTAGAAAATGCTACACGGGATATAGAAAACTCTTCAGCTGCTTCAATCACAGATAGTCCAAGTTTTGCATTTACATCTTCGCGTAACAATTCACTAGGGTGTGGGGCATTTTCATTATTTTTAGTATTCTTCTTTTCTGGCTAAAAATGAGGGTTTTTATTGAGATGCAAATCTCTTTGCCTTTCGCAAGAGCTTTTAAGTCTTTACGTGTAAAATATAGAGTATGTTTACATTAAATAGCGGGTTCATCTGGGCTGAGTACTTATATGAGCACGTAGTTCTCCGTTCACACTATACTGAAAAAGAGACACTATAGTGCTACTATTTAATTTTATTCTATACCTCAAATTCACACCCATGTTTTGTTGCTTTTGAGGTTGATCTGTATAGATCACATTATATCCATTCCGTCGCAACAGATTGATAAATAAAGGAGTAAAGTTGTCTGCTGTATTATTTTTCTTTATAAGAAATGTGGTTGTAGCTGGTGGTAGAGGTCTCTTGATATCGCTAATAAATTTGTTAGCAACTAATTGTGCCTGACGCTTTGTAAGACTTTGATCAACATAATTTGATGAATAACTGCCTACAGATGCGCAACCAGCCACCAACACAACCGGTGACAGCAATAAATATTTTAACATCTTTAATTCCCCTTACTTATTGTTGCTCTTTATTTGCGAAGCTCCTCTTCCAGAAATAAGAGCAACTTTACTTATAGCACATTAACAACATATCGGTATCTAATCAATCGGTTAATTAATCAATGAATAATGGTTTCAGCTGTAAAGGCTGCTTGAAGTGCTTCTGGTGGCGTATATTTTAATAAACAGCTGCTTTTAGTGATTATGATAAAAAAGCAATTTTTTGCGGTTGCATGTTAAGATCATATCCTCGATCACTATTATAAAATGATGCGTTAGGTGCTGTTTCAGATCGACCAAAAAAATTTTCAAGCATTGCTTTTTGAGGGCTATCTTTTTTTTAATACGTATGAATGCTTATCCTGTTTGCTGTAAAATACTATCGTTTGAGGTGTGGTGTTTGTAAGGCATCAAATTTTGTACATGTGATGTTTTTATGAGAGTGTGTGGTGAATATTTGAGGGAGAGCTTGTCCGGATAATCTTGTGAAATGAACCACATAAAATGGGAAGCTAAAAGAGTTCTGTTCTGAGAAGACGGATTGTTTCCCAACTGGATAGGGAAGGGGCTTCTGTCCTTTGAGGGGTGGGAGGCAAGTCAAGAATAGAGAGTGTAGCGCCCTATATTATGATGTTAAAAGCTTTCATTTTGATCAGAGAGTAATTGTAAAATGGCTCTTTGTTTTATCGAGGTTAGAACTCTAAATCTTTTGAGCAGTAGGTATTCTTCTGTACTTGATGCGATTTCATCATGAGGGTATGGGAGCTGTTGTTTTGCTGAGGTGTCCGCATAGAAAAAGACAAGTGGAACATTTAAGATATCGGCAATTTCTTTTAAACGCCCTGCGCTGACACGATTTAAGCCGTTTTCATATTTCTGGATTTGTTGGAAAGTAACACCTAAATGTTGACCTAATGTTTTTTGAGACATTTTTAGCATTTTTCGTCTCAAACGAATTTTTTTGCCAACGAAAATGTCATTATCAAGATTTTTGGCTCGCATTTTAAAGCCCCCTCCGAGTGCGAGCGCCCTCGCATTGGTATTCCGGGAGTTAAAAACACTGAGTCCGAATCAGCATTTTGCTTTTAGTGCTTAAAGCACCTGGACATAGCAAAATCTCCCGGAATTCCGGGATACCCACAGAGTGGGTTCATTTTTATGTATCGGACCTTAGGGTTTTTAATCCCCGTTGATCGTTGCGTATACGATCAAAAATACCTTTAAATATGTAAAGTAATTTCGGAGGCTTGGCAATAAAAAATAGTTTTTTTATAAGAGACGGCGTGTTTTTCGTCCAAGCAAAAAGAATGAAAAAATAGAGCTTGCGGAATTTTCGGGATAGTCTAGCTCTTTTGCTTATTGGATATTGTTTGTTAAGCAAATGATACCAGTGCGTTTTCTTTACCAATGAAAATGTCATTATCAAGATTTTTGGCTCGCATTTTAAAGCCCCCGCCGGTTGCGAGCGCCCTCGCGTTGGTATTCCGGGAGCTTGAAAACACTGACCTCGAATCAGCCTTTTTGCTTTTAGTGCTTAAAGCACCTGGACAGAGCAAAATCTCCCGGAATTTCTATAAATTTTATCTTTTTGAAGCAGAGAGGAGTATTTTAAAAAACAGGAAGGAGCTTTATTGCTTCTTTGTGCGCTTTTTCTAGTTGTGTCTTGTCCATGCCTTGGAGCATTATTTCAAGATCAGGAGCTTGCATTTTTGCTTCCTTTGCGAGCATATACCATGCCGCTGCCATTATTATATCGCCTTTTGTTCCTGTGCCATCTCGATAAAGCCTTGCAAGGGAAATCTGTGCTGGTGCAATCATGTTGACGGCATTTCTGTGAAGTAAATGAAAAGCACGCTGAAAATCTGTTTCTCCTCCACGCCCCTGTACAAGCCATTGTGCTAAATGAAGTTGAGCTTTTAAGTGGTTGTTTTGAGCCGCTACCTCCATGAGCTTGCGGGCATTGCGATCATCTTTTGGTCGCTTTAACGTGCCTAAGGAAAGAATTTTTGCAGCAGAAAAAGCCGCTTCAGCATCGCCAAGAGCAGCACCTTTTAAGTACCATTTTAAGGCTTGCTCGATTGCTTCATTTTCACGACTTTGGGAAGAAACACCAGGGAGAGCTTGTTTTTCCTGTGAGGCTTTATAAAGAAGCAGTTGTCCATAATAAAAATAGGCTTCCTTGACGCCTGCATTGACAGCTTTTTGAATGAACTGTTCGCCAAGTTTTTGATTTTGTTTTATAAAGTGACCATCAAACAACATAAGTCCATAGCGTAGTTGTGCTTGGGGTTCTCCCTGTTTTGCGGCGCGTTCAAACCATAAAGCAGCACGCGCACCGTCAATAGGGACAGCACATCCCTCCATATAAATTCTGGCAAGAAGAGTTTGTGCAAAAGGATCATTTTTTTCAGCACGTCGGAGTGCTTCACGAAAAGCTTTTAAATAATAACCTTGGATGTAATAGTCATAGGCTTGATCATAGTCTCCAGCTTTTAAGGGCTGAAAGGGTTCTTGAGTGTTTGAAGCTTCTTGAATCGTATTGAAAGAGCTTTCAGAATTTGAGATTTCTTCAGTGTTTCCCGCTGAACTTACAGCAGAACTTGCAAGCCCAATCACGCCTAAGATAAGCAGCTTCACGCTTCTCTTGATCATGGTGTTTTCTCCTCATTACCAATCAGAATTTTCACATTTTTTTTTCATCATTACAAGCCGTATAAGAATCTCATTTCTATATTACTTTTTATCTCTCAGTTTTTCGTCTTGGTTCAAGGTAGGGTTGGGTAAGTTAAAAAAGTAGCATAAATGTCGACGAGAGACAGACTGTTTAAAACAGTTCTGTTAAAAATAATACAGTCCTGTTAAAAATAATAATGATGAGGGGTTATCGTATGTAAAGATGCTTATCTTCTATTATATCAATGGCTTATCCCCCTAAAATGAAAAAATGCTTACAATGGAGGTTGCTTTTTAAAATACGTATGAATGCTTATGAATAGCGCACGCTATCCGTGTGATGTTAGCTTGCATTCTCATCAGAGATCAGCTGTAAAAAGGCTTTCTTTTTTACCGTTGTTAGAACTCTAAATCTTTTGAGCAGCAGATATTCCTCTGTGCTCGATGCGATTTCATCATGGTGGTATGGGGGCTGTTGTTTTGTTAAGATATCCGCGTAAAAAAAGGAAAGTGGAACATCTAAGATATCAGAAATTTCCATTAAACGCCCTGCGCTGACACGATTTAAGCCGTTTTCATATTTTTGAATTTGTTGGAAGCTGACGCCTAAAGCGTGCCCTAAAGTTGTTTGAGACATTTTTAGCATTTTTCGTCTCAAACGAATTTTTTTGCCAATAAAAAGATCAATATTAAGATTTTGAGATTGCATTTTTCCCCGCCGGTTGCGAGCGCCCTCGCATGAGTATTCCGGGAGCTTGAAAACACTGAATCCGAGTCAGCCTTTTTGCTTTTAGTGCTTAAAGCACCTGGACATAGCAAAAACTCCCGGAATTCCGGGATACCCACAAAGTGGGTTCATTTTTACGCTCGGATCTAGGGTTTTCAAGGCCCCTTTTGGTCGTTGCGTATGCGACCAAAACATCTTTTAATTCATAAAGTAATTTTAGGAAATTTACAATAAAAATTAAAATAGTGTCTCTTAACGTGTCGTTTCTTAAAATGGAGGGGTGGCATGTTTTGCATTCAAGCAATAAAGCGTTCACAAAGGGGACTTTGAATAGCACACACTATCGCGTTATGTTAGCTTGTATTCTCATCAGAGATCAGCTGTAAAAAGGCTTTCTTTTTTACCGTTGTGAGAGTTCTAAATCTTTTGAGCAGCAGATATTCCTCTGTGCTCGATGCGATTTCATCATGATGATATGGGGGCTGTTGTTTTGTTAAGATATCCGCGTAAAAAAAGGAAAGTGGAACATTTAAAATATCAGAAATTTCCATTAAACGCCCTGCGCTGACACGATTTAAGCCTTTTTCATATTTCTGGATTTGTTGGAAAGTGACGCCTAGATGTTGACCTAATGTTTTTTGAGACATTTTTAGCATTTTTCGTCTCAAACGAATTTTTTTTGCCAATAAAAAGATCAATATTAAGATTTTGAGATTGCATTTTTCCCCGCCGGTCGCGAGCGCCCTCGCATGAGTATTCCGGGAGCTTGAAAGTACTGAAATCTAATCAGCTTTTTTTGCTTTTAGTGCTTAAAGCACCTGGACATAGCAAAAACTCCCGGAATTCCGGGATACCCACAAAGTGGGTTCATCTTTACGCTAGAACTTAGGGTTTTCAAGGCCCCTTTTGGTCGTTGCGTATGCGACCAAAACATCTTTTAATTCATAAAGTAATTTCAGGAAATTTACAATAAAAATAGTTTTTTACTTACAAAATTTGTTTTTTTATGAGAGGCTATCCGCTTCTTAAATCTCTCTGGAATGATTGTCAAAATCATGACATTAGCCTTCGTGTTTTTTGAGAGGGTTAAAAAGCCTTAAGTTTTAAGATCAAAAGAACTTTGGACGCTTAAAAGTTAAACATTTTCAATTCGCTAATATTGACAACATAGACAAGAGTAATTATCTCCAATATTCAGGAATAGAAAGGACATATATTATGAAGCCCACCCTTTCTCCGCTAATTTCAGAGTTCGAAACCGTTGAACAGGAAAGCAGCTACACTGCATGGCTGCGCGATAAGGTAGCGAGAAGTCTTGCAAATCCATATCATCCTATTCCGCATGATGAGGTTATGGCTGAAATGGAAGTTATAATCAGTCAGCTTGAAGCTGAACAGGACAAGTGATGCTTCCGGTTGTTTGGTTGTCTTCGGCACGTGACGATTTGCGTCAGATGTTACCTATATTGCTCGCGAAAATCCATCTGCTGCGCGCCGAATGAAAAGGTTTTTGGAAGCATCCGTACTGCCATTGGCTGAACATCCATATTTATACAGACAGAGTGAGAAGGTATTAGGATTACGAGAAATTGTAGCGCATCCAAATTACCTTATATTGTATCGAGTAGCTGCACATCAAATCGAAATTGTAGCTGTAGTACATGCCCGACGTGAATTTCCTATTTTTCTTTAATCTAATCAGAGGCTATCTGCCTCTTAAACTTTTCTGGAACAATTACCAAAATCATGACAACAGCCCCGCGTTTATCAAAGAGACTAAAATGATTTCTTCCACGGTAATGAATTGCGGTCTCTTCATTTAAATTTGCACAATCGCTTGCTGTTTGAAGAAGGGGGGTGATCGTTTCTCTGTGCTATAGGATGTGTGTGTCTGTGGAATGTGGTGGGGTGGCATGTGGTTTTGGGTGTGCGCTTTAAAAAATAAACATAAGCATTATTCAAATTTAACGTGATGCTGTAGCAAATTTTTTTGCATCTAAATTGTAGTCGGCTTCACATAGTCGATCAATAAGATCCGGAAGTGTTTCTTTTACGTGTTCATTAAAAGGAATGTATTTAAGCCCACCAAAATCTGAAGGGAGTTCAAGGTCTTGTTTTTTTAGAATAGCGACATTTTTGCGAGAAAGTGCAGCGGTTAACATGCCCATTTCGAAAATAACGTTTTGTCGTGCACGAAATTGTTCTTTTTTTTCTCTGTCAGATCTAGCATAGCCTATATCATCGGGAGTAAATAGTACAATACCAAATCCTATAGAATCTTTACAAGCTTCTTTTTCCAAAATTTCAATGAGGGTTAAACCATTACCACCAGTATTTTTTAAGATGTATGGTTCGAGACCAAGCCTGCGAAGAATAAGTTCAAGTTGCTCTAGAGCAATATGGTCATGGCCATGAACGATAAAGATTTTTTTATTTGAAGGATTGGAAGCAGTTTTTGAGGAAGGAATCGTTGATGTTTCTTCTAGATGCTTTGCTAAATCTTCTGTTAGCTTTTGTTTTATGTTTGCGCTGCCTTGAACTTGAAGTTTTCCTGTGCTTTTAAACCAATTAGTAGTGCCTCCTTCGGAGGTTTTGATCTGATATCCTTCAGGGGATGGATGTGATAGAGGTTTAGTTTCTTTGATTTGATATCCAGCTTTGCGAATTATGTTTTTAAGATCTTCAAGTGTTCCGCTATATTGCATTTTTATGTCCCCTGCATATTTGTATCGTCAGCTATTGGTATTCAGTACCAATATTGAAAATGACCATTTTCCCCAATCACAATGCTTTGTCTTTATAAGACATTGAACGAGAAAGTTTCTATGATCCTTTTTTCTATATATTATATGAAAAAAGACGCTAGTTTTTTTATCAATTTGATTGAATTATTAAGCAATTTTATTGAGTTTCGAGGTATTCTCTTTATCTGTTATTGTGTGTTCTATATAAGTAATATAGTGGTGAGTATTTGGATTTTTATTAACACTTTATTTATAAATTCTCCTCCTATATTACAAGGGGGTTTTCTCACATTTTTCTTGCATTGTTTTAAGCAGTATTAAGGGGTTGTCGTTCCCCAAAATGACTTCTTCTACAGCAATGAATTCACATCCAGTCTTTAAGGCTTCATCAAAGGTCGAAAAATCGCTTCCTGCTTGGATAATGGCGGGGGTTTGCATAATTTCTGCCCACCATGTTGCTAACTGGAGATTGCGGGGGTGCGCTTGGGGTTTTTTATCAGCCCCGAGTTTTCCAAAGAACAGGTAATCAACACCTGTTTCCGCTGCAAGCATAGCACTATGGCGATTGCGTAGATTGCCAAAGCCTATGATTTTTTGTTCCTTTTGCTGATTTTTGAAGCTTTCAAGAGCGTTAAGATCATCTTCTATGTGTAATCCATCAGCCTTTATGCGCCCAGCAATGCGGCTGTCATCAGCGATGAGAAGGGCTGCGTCATGATGTTGAATATCTTCTGCGTAAGTTTGCGCTTGTTGTTGTAAAAAAGAGCCATCATCTTTCAACCTTTCAGAATCATAGAGGATGACGCATGCAAAAGACTTTGTTTGCAAAATTTGCTGCAAAAATGTTTTTGGGGTGTTGCGCCGAACATCAAGTGTTAAAATCAACTGAGGGAAAAGAGGTGGATCAATTGGTTTATTTTTTTGTTCTGTCATGTCAAATCCCTGTTTCTTAGAAAAAATAACGCTTAAAAATTAAAGTTTCATTCTATTATGCTTATTTGCGATGAAAGTGACTACCATTTTCACGTAATTTAAAGGATTTGTGGGTGTGTGGGAGCCTGCTTATGAGAAATGAAAGTGTTTTTAAGCATAATATGTTGCCTTTTTACTGTGATACACGTATGGACGCTTTTCGTTCTTTTGCCTTTAAAAAACTTTTGCCTTTTAAAAAATAAACGCTTAAAATGAAACTTGACACTTAAAAATTAAAATTTCATCCTGTTCATGCTTGTTGGCAATAAGGGTAAGCACCATTTTTATGGGACTTCAAGGGGGGTGTGACGTGTGGGAGTCCACTGATGAAATACCAAGGTATTCGTGAGCATAATACTCAACCTTTTCGCCGTGATACACGTATTGATGTTTTTCGTTCTTTAGCCTTATTGACGATTTTCATCAACCATATTCCCAGAACGATCTATGAGTCTTTTACTCATAGAAATTTCGGTTTTTCTGATTGTGCAGAAGTGTTTGTTTTGCTTTCAGGGATTGCTCTTGGGTTAAGCTTTCATGGACGGTTACAGCAAAAATCCTTTGCTTTTATTATCCGAAAACTTTGGTACAGAGCTCTGCAGCTCTATGGTGCATATCTTTCTACTACTTTTGTCACGTTAAGTCTTTTTTTTGCTGCCTTTTTATTATGGAAAACAGAAAAACTTTTATCGATGAACAATGTGGGACTCTTTTTTAAAGAGCCTAGTATCGCATTTTTGAGTACCTTAAGCTTTGGGCATCAATTGGGATATAATAATATTCTTCCTCTTTATATCGTTTTGATGTTTTTTGCGCCTTTTATCCTTTATTTGAGTTGTAAGCAGACAAAATGGCTGCTTTTGGGCTCCTTTACACTGTATCTTATCTGCGGATTTTATAAAATTGCTCCTCCTTCTTATCCTTTAAAGGGAAAGTGGTTTTTAAATCCTTTGTCTTGGCAATTCTTATTTGTCATAGGATTGACCAGTACTTTAGCGCTTAAACAAGGAAAAAAAATCGCTTTTCAGTCTTTTTGGATTGTTTGTGCGGCAGCGTATCTCTTGTTGGCGCTGTTATGGGTTCGCTTAAACTGGTGGGGCATTTTGGGGTGGCTTGGCTGGTCTTCCCCATTGGTGAACTTTAATAAAACCTTTTTAAGCTTGCCACGTTTACTCCATGTTCTTGCATTAGCCTTTCTCATTCTTTCTTTGCCGCGCATCAATAAATGGTTTTATGTCTCTCAGAAACATCCTTTAGCAATTTTAGGAAAACATAGTTTACCGGTCTTTGTAACGGGAACCATTTTTGCGATGTTTGGACAAATTATAAAAACAGTGATGACAGAAACGTTTTTTTCCGATACCCTCTTAATAATAACGGGTATTGCTTTGCAATTTGGAGTCGCTTATTATTGTGAAAAACGGCAATCTTGGCAGTGGTCGTTTTCAAGGAAAATGATCCGTTTATAAAAAATATTCCTGTAGTGTTTGTTGGGCACGTTAACCTTAGTATAAAAAGTGCGTTGCGCAAAAAAATTAAAAGAGGTAGCAGTTTTAAAAAAAAGCGTTCTATACAGCAACAAAAGAAACTTTTTAATACTCTATTCGTTAAGGGGTGTGATTTTGTGCTGATACTTGGAGTATAAAAGCGTGAGTGTACATAAACGTCCATATGATGAACCTATTATCATGATTGAGCATAATGCTTTTGAAAATGCTTTTAATCGTCTCTATGAAGAAACAATGGCGCTGATTGAAGAAACCGCAGCGTATATTGACTCAGAAGGGAAATTAGTGGCACGCTCTCTTTCGGCAGAGGTTTCTGCAGTCTATGCGAAAGAGGCTATGTATTTAAGTACACGACTTATGCAAATCGCTTCTCAACTCCTTCTTCTTCGCGCAGAGCGTGAAGGGGAAATGTCATCAGAACAAATAAAAAAAGAAATTGTAAAAGTGTCACTTCATACACCGACATTGGAACTTGAAACCCCTCATTGGCATGAATTGCCAGAAGTTTTTCGCCAATTTGTTTCTCATTCATTGCGTTTAGAAGCGCGGATAACCTATATGCGTGCTGGGTGGGAAACTGCGGCCTCCTGTGCTCTAGAAGATGATAATCCAGTGGGAAAACAAATCGAATTGCTCAAAACAGCCTTTGGGCGTTCTTAGAGGGACTCCCCTTGCTTTGTGCGAAGGAGAAATATCATCAGAACAAATAAAAAAAAGAAATTGTAAAAGTGTCACTTCATACACCGACATTGGAACTTGAAACCCCTCATTGGCATGAATTGCCAGAAACTTTCCGTCAATTTGTTCTCATTCATTGCGTTTAGAAGCGTGCATTTTTTTCATTTAGAGATGCTGCTGTAGTTTAAGCGCTTTGGTCAATAAGCGGCGGCTTTATCTTGAACGATGATAATCCAGTGGGAAAATAAATTGAATTACTGAAAACAGCTTTTGGGCGTTCTGAGAAGAATAGCTCCTTGCTTCTTTCTTACGATATTTAGAGCAGTATACCCATTTTTTTTACAACCGAAATTTCACAATTAAAACTAATCTAGAGTGTTTTTTTCTGCCTAATTTCTATTTGGCGTAGAAATATCTTGAGCTTATAGCTTAGAGGGGGTGTATAAGTATTGATTTCGAATATGGCATGGGATGGAGTATGGTTGGTTTTGTGGGAAATCGACTTTGGTTGATTGCAGCTGGAACACTTTCTGTTGATCTATCGTGTGATTTTGTTTTGGCTCTGAGATAGAGCAGGGGCTTGTACATCAATTTATTTATGCTCTATAATTTATGCCTATAAAGCTGCTGTAAAGTGTGTGTTAATGAGGATGATACACATTGTTGCAGTTTTGGGGCTTCTTTTGTTTTGAATGGAAGTTATTTTTCCTCGCGTAAAATAAAATATCCAAAATAAAGTGCCATATAATGAATGCCCCATGGGTTCCCTGTGCCCCCATGCAATGTCCCTCTCTACGCAATGTCATTGTGGTGTGATGAGTATACTCAAAAACACCTCTCAGTTCTTATTCACATTCGTTGAGCCTCTCTCATTTTTACGCTTGCAAAGGAAAAAGCCGGCACTATCATCATCTTTGCCAGTCCCCAATGTTGCAACAGCTTTTGGAACTTGAGACAATTCATTAGAGGCATTTTTAGTCCTTTCTTGTACAGTTTCACTCTATACGGCAATCCCACGTTTCATATGTAAGAGAATGGTTTTGATTGCTTCAATATAAACAGATTTGTAATGAGAAAATCTTAGGATATTCGGGATTCTTATGCAACATACAAAATAATTAATTATCTTTGTAAATCAATGTGTTGAGTTATTGTGGTAGCGTCATGCTATAATGTAAAAAGTTTCCGTAAAGTGTATACTATCCATTGCATAGCCTCTTTATACTTATGAATGTGCAATCCAGCACTGATCTATTTGCTCGTTTGCGATGTTTAACCATTATGGCATTGGAAATGATACAGAAAGGGAATTTTTATGCTTTAGAGGGTGCTTGATAAGGTGCTTGCTTGTGATGTGTGAATGGTTTTGATTGATTTCAGTTATGCTTCATGAAGTGTGTTCCATAAAGATGCTGTTCGTTGTGTGTTATAATTGTATAAATTTGGGGGATATGATTATCTTTTTACTGGTTTTGTCTTGGGTTGCTGGTTTCTTTGTGGTCTTGTCTTTATTCACATCTTTATTCACAGGGGGGAAAAGTGTATAGACTGTAGTTTATGGCAGAGACGATTCGTATTATAGGCATTGATCCCGGATTACGGCGTACAGGGTGGGGCGTTATCGATGTTGCGGGTAATCGTCTTCAGTTTATTGCAGCAGGGACGGTTTCTTCTGATGTACAGTGTGAGCTGGCTTCCAGACTATGTCAGATCCACAAAGGTCTTTCAGAGGTTGTGCATCAATTTATGCCCCATGAAGCTGCTGTAGAACATGTGTTTGTCAACAAAGATGCTACAGCAACTTTAAAACTTGGGCAAGCGCGTGCAATTGCACTGCTGGTTCCTGCGCAAGCAAATCTTCCTGTTTTTGAATATGCGCCCAACAAAGTGAAAAAATCAGTTATTGGGGTTGGACATGGGGCTAAAGAACAAATCCATATGATGGTCAAAGTTCTTCTCCCACGGGCTGAATTTGATAGCAGTGATGCGGCTGATGCTCTTGCTCTTGCTCTTTGTCATAGTATGCACCGTAACAGTATTGACCGATCTTATCAGGCAAGGATGGCGATATGAGTGGGGTGGAAGCATGATTGGCAAATTAAAGGGCACTCTTGAACATATCTTTGATGATCATATCCTTCTTGATGTTCACGGTGTGGGGTATGTTGTTTTTGTGTCAAATCGGCTGCGTCCTTCTTTACCCTCTGTTGGGGAGGCGTTAAGCCTTTTTATTGAAACGCATGTTCGGGAAGACGCAATCCGCCTTTTTGGTTTTGCTACAAGAGCTGAACAGGAGTGGTTTTGTCTTCTACAAAATGTTCCTGGAGTAGGGGCAAAGGTTGCTTTGGCAATCTTGGGTACTTTATCGCCAGATGAACTTGCACAGGCTATTGCTTTAAACGATGTTGCGATGATTAGTCGAGCGCCAGGCGTTGGTAAAAAAGTCAGTGAAAGAATTGTGGGTGAACTGAAAAGTAAAACACTCCCCTTTGAACAAGCTGTCAAGACTGTTTCGGTTTCTCAGCGTGAGATGACCAATCAACCTGCGCATGATGCGCTTTCCGCGTTGATGAAGCTAGGGTTTGAACGGGAGCATGCATCTCGTGCTCTTGCTCTTGCGATGAATGCTCTTGAGGGGGAAACTGTTTCTTCTGCCCTGCTGATCCGCCATAGTCTCAAATTGCTTTCTTCTCCTACTTAAAATCAAGGTAACAATGCATAAAGATGAAGATAAACGCCTTCTGGGTTCCGCCCCCCTTCCTAACGATCCAGATCGTTCCTTGAGGCCACAAGTTCTCGATGACTTTATTGGTCAAGAAGCGGCGCGGGCTAATTTAAAAATATTTATTGAAGCAGCAAAAACGCGGCAAGAAGCGCTGGATCACGTTTTGTTTGTAGGGCCACCGGGGTTGGGAAAAACAACGCTTTCACAGATTATGGCAAAAGAATTAGGCGTTAATTTTCGCTCTACTTCAGGGCCGGTCATTGCTAAAGCAGGAGATTTAGCCGCTCTCTTGACCAATCTTGAAGAACGTGATGTCTTGTTTATTGATGAAATTCATCGCTTAAATCCGGCGATTGAGGAAATTCTTTATCCAGCCATGGAAGATTATCAACTTGATTTGATCATTGGGGAGGGGCCGGCCGCACGCTCGGTGAAAATTGATCTGGCTAAATTTACTTTGGTGGCAGCAACCACACGTTTGGGGCTTTTAACCACACCTCTACGAGACCGTTTTGGCATCCCAATTCGTCTCAATTTTTATACGATAGAAGAATTGGAATATATTGTGCAGCGTAATGCACGACTTTTTGCCGTTAAGATCAGTGATGATGGTGCTCATGAAATTGCACGCCGAGCACGCGGGACGCCTCGTATTGCCGGACGGCTTTTACGGCGCGTTTGTGATTTTGCTCTGGTTAAACAGGCAAAACAAATTGACCAAAAAATCGCCGATGAAGCCCTTTCGCGCCTTGAGGTTGATCATCTTGGGCTTGATCCGCTTGACCGCCGCTACTTGCTCCTGATTGCGGAAACTTTTTTAGGGGGACCGGTGGGGATTGAAACAATTGCTGCTGCTTTATCAGAACCACGCGATGCCATTGAAGATATTGTTGAACCGTATTTGCTCCAACAAGGTTTTATTCAAAGAACCGCTCGTGGACGCATTCTAACTGAAAAGGCTTGGAGCCATTTAGGGCTTTCTGCTCCAGCTTCTACAACGTCTATACAAAGGCGTTCTCAACTTTCTGATGCTCAAGACAATTCATCACTTCAGACATCTTTATGGGATGGGGAAGATGACTAAGGCATTCTCTTTGTTAAAAGAAACTATGTGAATATTTTATAGCAAGGTCATAAAATACAAGAGACGTGCCTTCTTTTAGCATATTCTGGCTAAAAAGGTTTGGCACTATTAAAGATTTTTTGCTTTTCACAACTTCAACACAAAAATGTGTTCAATCTTTTGATTGATAGATAATTTGCTATATTAGATGATTTTATGGGATATGAAGTCGATGACAGAAATAACACCTTTTAAGAGCAATCATACAAACGCTTTTCATAATTTTCAGGTCCGCGTTTATGTTGCGGATACAGATTTTTCCGGTGTAGTTTATCATGCGCGTTATCTTGAGTTTTTTGAACGAGGACGTTCAGAGTTTTTACGGGATACCGGTTTTAATAATAAGATGTTAGCAGCAGGGGGTGAGGGGGAAAAACTGTTTTTTGTTGTTCGTCATATGGAAATTAATTTTTCAAGACCCGCTAAAATTGATCATCTTTTAGTCGTTAAAACACGTGTTACTCATATCCAAGGGGCACGCTTTTTTATGGAGCAATCTATTTTGCATGAGATGACTACGTTGGTAACAGCCAAAGTTGAAATTGCTCTGATTAATGAGGAGGCAAAACCGCGACGTTTACCCAAAGAACTTTTTGCAAAAATGCTTGGTTAAAAGTGTTATTCATTGAATTAGCAGTTTCAGGAGAGATCAGCAGATATAAAGTAATCTACAATCTAAGACTATACATTTATCATAGCCTAGATGTTTTCTAACAAGGTTACACGATACAGCAAAAGAAAGCACCTCTGCTACAACACTACAATAAATTGAAGATGATATTTCACAAAATTAAACACGCCTCATCCATGTTATGATTCAAAAACAATGTCGCCTCATCCATTTTCTGCTATAAACTCAAGATATTTTCTTTCTTTTGAAGAAAGGTTTGTTGGCATCGGAAAGCAGCGAAAAAGTACAAAATATAAAAAGAAATAAAAATGGATTAAGATTTATTTTTATAAAAATGCACATACCCAGCGCAATATTGCAATAAAGTGATAATAAGCCATTAGGTCGAAAATTGTCTCAAAACACCCAAAGGGTGTTTTTAAGCAATTTGATTTGTTTTTTTACTGGATTGTCATTTGGCATCACAAGAGCGCGTGTTTCATCCATTTCTATCTATAATGCATCACTTTATGTGCTATAATGCGCGATTTATGTGCGCTTCTAAGCGTAGTAAATGAGTGAGAGATCAATGTATACAAAGCAGAAATGCATTCTTGATTTAAAGTTTCAAAAGCATATTATTCTATATAATATATTGACTTAGAAAGATATATTATCACTTCTTACGGGCACAAACCCTAATAGAGGAAGAGAATAAAATACTTTCATTTCAAATCTGTTCATGTTGAAACAATTAAAATCATTTGCTTACACATCATAAGAGAACAATATAAATCATTGAAAAAATTGTAAAAATGTTTTTTATGGATCATTCTCAATGCAATAATGATCAAATATCGCAAGTGAGCAAAGAGAGCGAAGAAGCCGGTTTTCATGAAGTAAAGATGTGAAAAGGCTTTTTTCATGTCACGGAAGCTTGTACGTTATATCATGGTGCCAGAGAGATGATAGGCATTGAAAGGGGCTAATTCACAACACAATGAGATTACATGAGACTTACACTAGATTATATAGGACTTATAATAGGGGTGCATGGGGGAGGCGCATTGTTGTGAGGTGTTGTAGGGTGGTTTAGTGTCGTTTTTTGTGCCCGATGGTGTACCCCGTATTCAATTCGATGGAAAATGAGAGAAATAATAGCCTGAGGCAAAGCGTTATCTTTTATGATGATAACATATTTATTTACAATGATAATTCATTGCGTTGTCACTTTCAGATAATTCTGAAACTTGTAAGATTTTTTCTTTTCAAGCTCTATTGCTGCGAATTAATTAAAAACATTTTCTTACATGTCACAAGCGGGGTTGATGAGTGGGTACAAAAACACTTAAGAAAGGAATAAAATGCTTCTTATGAATCTTTTCAAGTGCTAAGACTTATCGCTGTATTTTAAGCTTAAAACGCGTATGATGATTTAGCGTTCTTTTCATAAGCGTAAAGATGGTGGTGCATAATAGATTTTATATCATGCATTTTTATATCTTTTATTTTTATAGCATTTATGGAGAAATCCTTATCGTTATATTTTTCATAAATGCTGTTGTGAAATGAGGGGGGTGTGCATTGAGGGATGTCTCTCGTCATCACTTTTTAAGGAAATTTAAGAAACAAGTCTTGTTTTAGCGCATGGATTTATGTGAAACTAAAGTCTTTACTTAAATTTAGAAACTATAAAATAATCTGTTTTATAAAACTTTTAAAAATACACCTTTCATTTAGAGGGATAAAAATTATGCCGCATGGTGAACTAACAAATCCGGAAACAATTGGAATGTTGCATTTGTTTATGCAAGCGAGTTGGATCGTGAAAGGTGTTATGATTGGGTTGCTGCTCGCTTCCATCTGGAGTTGGGCAATTATTTTTGATAAAATTTTTACGTATCGGAGAATACGGCGTGAAATAAAGCAGTTTGAACGCACATTTTGGTCTGGCAAAGCGCTAGAAGATCTTTATGCATCATGCAAAAGTCAACGTACCAATAGTATATCCGCAGTTTTTATGGCAGCAATGGTTGAATGGAAAAAATCTCTTGAAAAAGGGACCCATACATCGAAAAGTTTGCAGAGCAGAATTGATAAGGCTATGGATTTGACGCTGGGACGTGAAAGTGAAAAAATAGAATCAAAATTAAGTTTTCTTGCGACATTGGGATCTGCGGGACCTTTTATCGGACTTTTTGGAACAGTTATTGGTATTATGGAGTCTTTTCTTTCTATTTCAGCTTCTCAAAATACGTCACTTGCCATTGTCGCGCCAGGGATTGCAGAAGCGCTTTTGGCAACCGCTATTGGTTTGTTTGCAGCAATTCCAGCCGTTATTGCTTATAACAAGTTGACTCATGAAAGTGCGCGCATCATTGCACAAATAGAAAATTTTGCCGATGAATTTTCAACAATTGTATCGCGGCGTATTGATGAAACACGCACAGCACCTTCCTCTTTATAAAAAGGAGCTTATCCATGGGCGTTTCTGTTGCTTCTTCTTCTCGCAAAAATACACGTAGGCGGCATCATTCACGAAGCCAACTGATGAGTGAGATCAATGTCACTCCTTTTGTGGATGTCATGCTGGTCTTGTTGATTATTTTTATGGTCTCTGCCCCCCTTTTAGTGAACGGTGTTCCTCTAGATTTGCCTCGTAGTCAAGCGGGTCCCGTACGAGCTCAAAAAACACCTCTGACGGTTTCACTTGACGCGCAAGGGCGCTTTGCCATTAATCAAGATTATTATGAAACGTCACAGTCCCTGATTGCACACCTGAAAACTCTTCTGGAAGCAGATTCTACACAAAAAGATCAACGGGTTTTTGTACGGGTTGCTAAAACTGTTGAATATCAGCAAGTATTAAAACTGCTGGCAGATATTCAAAAAGCGGGGTTTTCTCAAGTTGCGTTAGCAAGTTTAGCTCAATAAATAATAAGTAATAAAATTGTGCATAACCGGTTGTTTTTAAGATGTTTTTAAAAGAGCATAGAGTGATTAAAAATGAAAAAATGTAAGGCATAAGTAAGGCATAAAGAATGAACAAAGACTCCTATCATAGTATGAAACGAGGCTTGGCTTTATCCCTTGTGGTCCATGTCATTTTTCTCAGTTGGGGAGCTATTCAGTTTACAAGCTCTGTCTCTTTACCACAACCGTTGGAAGCAATTCCCATCACTCTTGCTCCTTTGGTGGACGAGTTTTCTTCTCAACAAGGAGCCGTGAAGGCTCCTATACGTGCAATCCCTGCCGTCAAACCAACTATGCAACCACAAGAGAAAGAAGATGCACGCCATATTGGAGAGGGACAAATAGATAGTCTTGCACCATTTCAATCAAAGGAAAAGCCGCGTCCCGTTGAAACAGCATCGCCACCATCAAGCGAGAACACATCAGAAACATTTGCACCAGAACTTACAAAACCAGAATTATTAGAAGCAAAAACAGAGGATGCACCCAAGGTTGCACCTGAGATGCCTTTGGAGGCACTGGAGGATGCACCCAAGGTTGCACCTGAGATGCCTTTGGAGGCACCACCGGAGGATGCGCCCAAGGTTGCGCCTGAGACGCCTTTGGAGGCACTGGAGGATGCACCCAAGGTTGCGCCTGAGATGCCTTTGGAGGCACTGGAGGATGCACCCAAGGTTGCACCTGAGATGCCTTTGGAAGCACCACCGGAGGGTGCGCCCAAGGCTGCACCTGAGATGCCTTTGGAGGCACTACCGGAGGATGCGCCCAAGGCTGCACCTGAGACGCCTTTGGAGGTGCCGGAAGATGCCTCTAAGGATGCGCTCAAGCCTGCTCACAAAAATGAAGAAATGATATCGCCAAAAGAATTGGCTCCAACGGTCCCAAAAGTACCAGCAGAGCAGATTGTTCATCAAGCGTCCAAAATTGTACTTCCAGAAAAATCTCTTCTTCCACAGTTTAAACCAAAGTTTGACGAAAAATCTCCAAGGAAGAATGAGACTGCATTGAATCAAAAGACGCCAAAGCTTAACAAGAAAAACCAAGAGAAACAGACCATTGAAGATATTTTAGCTCTGGAGGAAAATAATTTGCTCAATCGTGCGCGGTCACAAGGAGGGGGAGCAAAACGTTCTCATACACCAGAAGCTTTGGGTGCAAGAAAAAATATTAATGATACCACAAAAATGGCACAAACATTGGTCAATATTGCGGGGGGATGTATTCAACAGAAGCTTAAACTTGTGGCGCTTGGCGGCGATTTAAAAAATCGTCCGGTCGTGCGGTTGCGATTTTATTTAGACCGTGAAGGGATGGTTGTGGGCGATCCTATCATTGATCCCGTAAGCGGCCTTGAGAGTCAACAAGCTATTATGATAAGGCAGGTGTATGCTGCTGTCTTTTCATGCCAACCTTATGCAGATCTCCCACGTGATCAATATGATCTATGGGGGCAAGGTTTTGACTTTAATGTTGATCCCCTCCAAGAAATAAGATGATAAACGAGAAAAAAGCGCTTAACGAAAGGACACATTCCATGATGACTATAACGAGACATAAAGTTTTTGCTTGGTTTATTGTCACTTGTGGGTTGTGGCTTTCAAGTATTTCATCGGGTTATGCGCAATTGAAAGGAACTATTTCGAGCGCTGATTTTAATCCCATTCCCATTGCAATTACAGACTTTATTTCCAATGATTCGATTGGGTTGAAAATATCTGCTGTGGTGACAGCTGATCTCGAACGGTCGGGGCTGTTTTTACCGCTTGATAAAGCGAATTTTTTTGAAAACATTTCTAATCCTAATAAACAACCACATTTTGCTTCTTGGCAGAAAATAAAAGCGCAAGGTTTAGTTACTGGGCAAGTCATGAGAGAAATCGATGGACGTTTGAGGGTCGATTTTCGTTTATGGGATGTGTTTGGACAAAGACAATTGAAAGGACGGCGTTTTTATACCGCGACAGAACGTTGGCGGCGTGTGGCACATATGATCGCAGATGAGATCTATAGTGAGATGACAGGAGAAAGTGGTTATTTTGATACAAGGATTGTTTTTATCGATGAAACAGGTCCTCAAAATGCACGCATTAAACGTTTAGCAATGATGGATCAAGATGGAGCAAATTTGATTTATATGTCTGATGGAAGTGAATTGGTGCTTACACCGCGGTTTTCACCAAAAAGACAAGAATTGACCTATATGGCTTACGAGGACAATCAAGTACCTCATGTTTATCTCCAACAAATTGAAATGGGGCAAAGAGAGTTGATCGGAACGTTTAATAACATGACAATTGCTCCGCGTTTTTCTTCTGATGGACAAAAAGTTATCATGAGTTTGTTACAAAATGATGGGAGTGCCAATCTTTACACTATGGATTTACGAACCCGTACGATGACGCGACTTACAACAACTTCTGCTATTGATACTTCTGCTTCTTATTCACCGGATGGAAAACAAATTGTCTTTTCTTCAGATCGTAGTGGAAAGCCGCAAATCTATAAAATGAATGCGGATGGGAGTGATATTCAGCGTATTTCTTCAAACGATGGGAGTTATTCAACACCTATTTGGTCTCCACGGGGTGACTATATCGCCTTTACAAAACAATTAAGCGGACAATTTTCTATCGGTGTTATGCGCCCTGATGGACAAGGAGAACGAATTTTAACCACAGGGTTTCACAATGAAGGACCAACGTGGGCCCCTAATGGTCGTGTGCTGATGTTCTTTCGCAAAAATCCCGGTATGGGACCAAAAATTTATACGATTGATATTACGGGTCGCAATGAACGACAACTCCCTACCCCCAATGATGCTTCAGATCCAGCATGGTCGCCTTTGCTCAATGTACAGTAAAACAAAATGCTTAAAAACAGAATATAGAAGGAATATAGTCTACACAGTCTCAAGTTTAAACAATCTCAATTGTCTTTAATTATTTAAAAGAAGGAATTGATTATAGTGGGTATGGGGAGTTATGTAGATTTCATCTATCATCTACGGTTGTTGATCGATAATGGAATTTCCTTGGGGGAAAATGCTTAAAAAAATTCAAAACAAGACCTTGAAAAAATAGAGTCGAAAATTCTGAGGTCTTTAGATTTCAACTTTTTATTCAAAGTGTCGCTATATATATTTTTTTAAACTTCTTCTTCAATTTTGTTTGTGAAGAGTTTGGTCTTGTCAGGGGGGGCTGTTGCTCTTTGATGTGTTTTATTCAAGTACGCGGTTGTTTTAGATCTGAATCTTGATTGATTGGTAAGAGCAAAAGGACAGATTTTTAAGATAAACGACGTTATTTTAGAAATATACGATGCCATAAAGTTAATGCCATAAAGTCAAAAATTTATCCGCAACGGATTAGAGAGATGTACCGGCTTTTTGTACAATACTTTGCTAAACAATCAGCTCTGGCTTTCCATTTGCTTATTTTTATTCTGTGATGTTGTAAAAACACTGTCCTTTGAAGTGTGGTGATATAGGGCGTATAAATAGGACAAACCTCTTGCTATATTTAAGTGTTTTTTAAGTGCGTAGCGAATATTTAGGGGAGTGCATGTTTGTTGAGCCTTAAGTTTCAAGTGAATTTTATGAGTGATTCGTCATAGGAATACGTCAAGAAACCCCTAATTGTTTAGAGGCTAGATCATTTCATTACTTGAGAGCGGAGAGAGAAGGTTAATCTTAAAGAACAAAAAGATCAAATAGAGAGGGGATATAGGGATAATCTTTGGGGCATGTAAGAAAGGCGTAAGGCTACAGAGTTTTGTATGCTTTCTTTTTGGGATTATGTTTTCTGCGATTGATTGTGGTTTTTTATTGCATCAATGGCTTACCCCGCTATTGACGCGGGGCTTTTATATGTGCGGATAGAGAGGAGAGGTGACAGATGCTTTTGAAGCCCTCATGCATGAAGAGAGGGCTTATGCAAATGATGGCAATTATACAGATAATTTTGCCAAAATCTCATCACTGACATCAAAATTTGCATAAACATTTTGCACATCATCATCTTCTTCTAATGTTGAAATTAGTCGTAAAACGGACAAAGCTTTTTCTTCATCTATTGGTGCAAGGGTGGTGGCTTTCCAAATCGTTTTAATCGATTCTGCTTCACCAAGTTTTGCTTCAAGTGTTTTGGAAACTTCACCAATATCTTCAAATGCGCAGGTAATATGATGTCCGGTTTCTTCTGATTGCACATCTTCGGCACCGGCTTCAATTGCTGCATCCATGATGTTATCGGCTGTTCCTGCTTCTGGCTTATAGATTATTTCACCAATCCGATTAAACATGAAACTGACCGATCCTGTTTCCCCTAAGGCTCCTCCTGATTTTGTGAAGGCGGCGCGCACATTTGAAGCGGTGCGGTTGCGGTTATCAGTTAAAGCTTCAACAATGACGGCAACGCCACCTGGTCCATAGCCCTCATAGCGTACTTCATCATAATTTTCGACATCGGCGCCTGACGCTTTTTTAATCGCGCGTTCAATATTATCTTTCGGCATCGATTGTGCTTTGGCATTTTGAACAGCCAGCCTTAAACGTGGATTCATGGCTGGATCAGGAGCACCTTGTTTTGCTGCTACGGTAATTTCGCGCGCAAGCTTAGAAAATATTTTCGAGCGCATTGCATCTTGACGCCCTTTACGGTGCATAATATTTTTAAATTGTGAATGGCCTGCCATAGTTTTCCTTCCTATTTGAGGGCTTTCTTTCCAGTTGGATACTCTTTAGAATTTAAGACGATAAAGCACGCATCCCACCAGAATAAATGTGCCACAGCATGAGGTGAAATAATCGAATAAACCCTTTATAAGAAAATTCATCTTAAAGGTAAAGACACCTTAGTTGAGGATCATTACAAGAGAGATCTCTTGTCGTTGAGCAAAAATAACGCTATAACAGAATGTAATCTCATAGCAAAATGGTTTATTCCATGCCTCGCTTTGTTTTAGGAGTGGTTGGAGAGACCTAAACATATAAAAAAGTTCCAGTGCTCTTGAGTGGGCGGTAACCTGCCTCATAGAAGAGGCGCAGAAGAGGATTTATAAAAATGGCAACGCAACTTTTGATGCCCAAAGCAACAGCTGTTTGGTTGGTTGATAATACAGCTCTTTCTTTTGATCAGATTGCAGAATTTTGTAAATTGCATGTCTTGGAAGTAAAAGCTATTGCCGATGGTGATGCGGCTTATGGTATTAAAGGTTTAGATCCGATTAGTTCTGGGCAATTGACGCGCAGTGAAATTGCACGGGTGGAGGCTGATCAAAACGCACGATTGAAAATTTCTCAATCGAGGGTGCATATTCCTGAAAAAAAACGTAAAGGGGCGCGCTATATCCCTCTTTCTCGACGCCAAGATCGTCCCAATGGTATCCTATGGTTGGTTACGAACCATCCCGAGTTGAAAGATGCGCAAATTGCACGGTTGATTGGGACAACAAAAGCGACAATTGAACAAATCCGCCTTAGAACCCATTGGAATAGTGCAAATTTGGTTCCTCTTGATCCTGTAGGACTTGGTTTGTGTTCGCAAATCGATTTAGATTTTGAGCTCCAGCGTGCGGCGAAAAATCGTCCTGTTGCAGCAGAAGAAGATAGGTCGTTGCTTCCCGCTTCTGTGACGGAAAACGCTGCTCTAGAGGAAAATGAGAGTGAAGAAAATCTGCATAAGACTTTTGACGCTGATAAAGTTTTTGCAAAGCTGAACGCGCTGCAAAAAAATCGTCAAGATCAAGATGATGCATAAAAAGCCATGACGCATAAGGGAAACATTTCTTATGGAAATGTTAGAGGAATGGCTGAAGAGAAGAAAAATTGGCAGAGACTTAAAAGTAAAAATGAGGACGAAAAAACAGAAAAAATTTCTTCTTCATTAGGAATTAACGGTTATTCTTAAAAATATTTTTAAGAATTGACCCTTCTTTACGAAATTCAAGGAGAAACGGACTATGCGCTCTACCAAAAAAACCATCTCTCATTCCTTAGCTATCCTCTTTCTTTTCTCACTATGCCTGGGTGGGTGTGGCAAAAAAAATGTTGGTGCACTTAACGGTATGAATGGCGCTTATATGAATGATGCTGGTTTGAATCAGGTGTCACCAGGCTCAGGACAAGAATTTACGGTTAATGTGGGTGATCGCGTGTTTTTTGGTCTCGATTCTTCTTCACTTGATGCTGATGCTGAACGTATTTTAACGCGCCAAGCAGAATGGTTGCTTCATTATCCTTATTATTCTATTATGATCGAAGGTCATGCTGATGAGAGGGGAACACGTGAATATAACTTGGCACTTGGACAGCGCCGTGCTGTTGCTGTGCGAAACTATTTGGTGTCTCTTGGTGTGTCCGCACAACGGATTCAAACAATTTCTTACGGAAAAGAAAGACCTGTAGCAGTATGTGATGATATTTCCTGTTGGAATCAAAATCGACGTGCTGTGACAACGTTGAGTGACATGAATAATCATTAAAAAGAAGATTGTTTGTTTCAACTATTCAATAAGCTCTTAAGGGGAAAAAAGAATGTATCGTAAAATCAATTGGAAAACACTCTTTTATATGGGGGTTTTCATAGCTTGTTCTACTTCACTTGTTCAAAGTGCGGCACGAAAGGCTTCCGAATATCCTGCACATGATACGGATAAAGTTGATGCAGTTGATAAGGCAACTGATGACGTGAAGAAAGCACCTGAAGCAGCCGATAAAGCAGCATCTGATGCGGCGGAAAAAGCCACTGATGCAGTTGATAAGGCAACTGATGACGTGAAGAAAGCGCCTGAAGCAGCCGATAAAGCAGCATCTGATGTGATAGAAAAAGCCACTGACGCTGTTAATAAGGCTGTTGATGCTGTGAAGGAAGCACCTGAAGCAGCTGATAAAGCAGCATCTGATGTGATAGAAAAAGCCACTGACGCTGTTAATAAGGCTGTTGATGCTGTGAAGGAAGCTCCTGAAGCAGCCGATAAAGCAGCATCTAGCGCGGTGGAAAAAGCTACTGACGCTGTTAATAAGGCAACTGATGCAGTGAAGAAAGCACCTGAAGCAGCTGATAAAGCAGCATCTAGCGCGGTGGAAAAAGCTACTGACGCTGTTAATAAGGCTGTCGATGCTGTGAAGGAAGCTCCTGAAGCAGCTGATAAAGCAGCATCTGATGTGATAGAAAAAGCCACTGACGCTGTTGATAAGGCTGTTGATGCTGTTAAAGAAGCGCCTGAAGCAGCCGATAAAGCAGCATCTGATGTGATAGAAAAAGCCACTGACGCTGTTGATAAGGCTGTTGATGCTGTTAAAGAAGCGCCTGAAGCAGCCGATAAAGCAGCATCTGATGTGATAGAAAAAGCCACTGACGCCGTTAATAAGGCTGTTGATGCTGTGAAGGAAGCACCTGAAGCAGCTGATAAAGCAGCATCTAGCGCGGTGGAAAAAGCCACTGACGCTGTTGATAAGGCTGTTGATGCTGTGAAGGAAGCACCTGAAGCAGCCGATAAAGCAGCATCTAGCGCGGTGGAAAAAGCCACTGACGCTGTTAATAAGGCTGTTGATGCTGTGAGAGAAGCACCTGAAGCAGCCGATAAAGCAGCGTCTAGCGCGGTGGAAAAAGCCACTGACGCTGTTAATAAGGCTGTTGATGCTGTGAAAGAAGCACCTGAAGCAGCCGATAAAGCAGCATCTAGCGCGGTGGAAAAAGCCACTGACGCTGTTAATAAGGCTGTTGATGCTGTGAAAGAAGCACCTGAAGCAGCTGATAAAGCAGCATCTGATGTGGTGGAAAAAGCTACTAGTGTTGCGGAGCACCAAGGGATTATTTTAGAGAATCAACAGGCTTTATTTAAAGATTATGATTTAGATAAGCTTTTGCATAAGATACGAATGGTGCTTGAGCATAACAGTTTAAAAAATGTTAACAAGCAGTTTCACGAGCTTTTTGATACAGAAGCCTCTTCTGTTTATTCTTGTTCTTTTGAAAAGTCTGCTGTAGATGAAAAATCTCAGACTGTAAAAGAAGAGATGGAGCAGGACCATAGTACAGGTGACCATACAAAGGTTGCTGCTGTGGAAGCTAAGGTGGAGAGCCATGACCATGAAAACAGTCAACCTTTTAACAAAGCGCATGAAGTAAGTGCTCCAATTGAAGCACATCAGAGTGACAATCTTTCTTCTTCTAAAGCTTTGTATAAGGAAGGGTATGATTTTATTCGTTCTGCTAACTATGTTGATGCTGAAAAAAGCTTTTGCGCTTTTCAAAATCGTTACAAAAAAGATTCTTTGAGTGATGATGCTTTATTTTGGTTGGCCGAATCTTTGTTGGGGCAAAAACGCTATCATGAAGCAGCACAAGTTTATCTTACCGCATGGTATGCAGATAAAAAGAAGCTCTATACCTCCGAGATTTTACTGAAATTAGCAAGAAGTATGGTCGCTCTTGAGCCAAATAAAGACGATTGTGCTCATTTTGTGAAAAAATCAAAACGTCAACAAACATTAGCATCTGTTTTTTGTAAACCTGCAAAATAAACAGCGAGGTCGTTTTCGGTGTGCGTTAGACTGGCAAGAAATCTCTTTAAAACATCGGATTTTATTCAATGTCAGAAGTTGATTCTTGCCGTCTCAGGGGGAAGTGATTCTTTGGCTTTGATGTTTTTGGTCAAAGAGCATTTGGAAACACTCGTATTTCCTCCAGAAATGATTGTTGTCACGGTTGATCATCAATTGCGTAAAGAATCGATGCGTGAAGCAGAAACTGTTGCGAAAATTTGTCGTGTCCATGATATTCAACATATCACTGTGCGATGGGAAGGCGAAAAGCCAAAGACGCATATTGCTTCCAGCGCGCGTGTTGCACGCTATGATCTCTTGGTTAAAGAAGCACAAAAACAAGGCGCATCACTTATTATGACGGGGCATACACTCAATGATCAGGTTGAGACCTATCATATGCGGTATCAACGTCTCCAAAAGAATAGAGGTGCTTTATATAGTGAAGCTGTTGCCATGTGCGATGAGGTTTATGCCAGTGGTTTTGCTGGTGCTTTGCGCGGTGAAGCCGAGGGTATACGTGATGAGGATCATACCAGAAAAACAAAAAAAAATATTGCCGAAAAAAACTATGGTCCCCTTTATGAGCGTGGTTTATCCTGTATTCCGCGTGAGGCGTTGTTGCATAGAAAAGTGCGTTTGATTCGGCCACTCCTTGGTGTAAAACGCCAAACATTACGGAATTATTTACGCTTACAAGGACAAACATGGATTGATGATCCAACCAATGAAGATCGCAATTTTGAACGTGTGCGCGTGCGTCAATCTCTTTCTCCACAAAAATTGGCTTATATTGCTCAAAAAATAAATGAAGCCGCATTGCAGCGTCGTCAACAAGCCAAAAATATTGCTGATTTGATCTTAGCGCTGGATATTACTGTCCAACATGGGCGTTGTTTCATAGCAAAGCCTGCGCTGTTTTTACAGAAACATTCCAGTTTTCCTTTTGTGGTGGGGCTCTTTGCTGTGCTGATGGGAGGGGGATTTTATTTGCTCCCCAATCAGAAATTAAGCATGCTTGTTCAAAAACTCTGTCTCGATTCTTCAGAAAAGCGGCGTTTTACTTATGCGGGCTCTGTTATTGAATATAACAAGCAGGGAATTTCTTTGTGGCGTGAAGGGCGAAATATGAAAGAGGCTATTGTTGAGCCAGATAAAACTTTTATATGGGATGGGCGCTATCATATCACAAATCATGGATATGAGGCTATAAAGGTTGGAGCCGCAAATTTAGAACAGCTGAAATTTTTATTAAAAAATAGCGATTTTGAGCTTGAAAAGCCTCATTTTCCCTCTTTACAATCGCTGCTGATGATCTCAAATCATAAAGGGTATGATATTCCAGAGTTGATTTCTCAAGCAGTTGTTCATAAACATGTTATCGTCAAGCGGATTATGGCACCTTTCGATTGGCTTTCCTCACGAGAAGATGCTGCCTTGGTGAATGTTGTGGAACCTTTTTTTAATATTGAGGTGAAAAGATAAAGGAAAATTACTCTAAAAGAAAATAAACAGCTTCTCATCCCTTGGCAAGGGGCTGACAAGGTTATATGTTAAGGGGAACTGTTTGAAATCTATATTTGATTAAGTGGGCTGAATATGAATTCCAATTACCGCTCTCTCCTTATTTGGGGAGTTATTGCCTTGATTTTGATTGTGTCGTTTTCTCTCTTTAATGGAGATAGCCAACGTTCTGGTGGTGGAGAAGTCTCCTATTCTGAATTTTTGCAAAAAGTTGAGAATAATGAGTTGAAATCTGTGACCATTCAAGGTCAAAAATTAACAGGAAAAACCATTGAACATAGAGCTATTTCAACCTATGCTCCTCGCGATCCAGGTTTGATACAAAAATTGGAAAGCAAAAACGTCAATGTTAAAGCTATTCCTGAAAGCTCTGGAAATAGCATTTTCCTCAATCTCCTCTTTTCCTTGTTGCCTGTTATTATTATCGTGGGGGCGTGGGTCTTTTTTATGCGGCAAATGCAAAATGGATCACGCGGTGCAATGGGATTTGGGAAATCGAAAGCAAGATTGCTTAATGAAGCGCAAGGACGTATTACCTTTAAAGATGTTGCTGGCGTTGAAGAAGCAAAGCAAGATCTTCAAGAAATTGTTGAATTTTTACGCGAACCACAAAAATTTCAACGCTTAGGGGGGCGTATCCCACGCGGTGTTTTGCTTGTTGGTCCTCCAGGAACCGGTAAAACTTTGCTAGCACGTTCTGTGGCCGGTGAAGCCAATGTGCCATTCTTTACCATTTCAGGGTCTGATTTTGTGGAAATGTTTGTTGGTGTTGGGGCAAGCCGTGTGCGCGATATGTTCGAACAGGCTAAAAAAAATGCACCTTGTATTATCTTTATTGATGAAATCGATGCTGTTGGGCGCCATAGGGGGGCTGGTCTTGGCGGTGGAAACGATGAACGTGAACAGACCTTAAACCAGTTGCTTGTCGAAATGGATGGGTTTGAGCCCAATGAAAGTATTATTCTTATTGCTGCAACAAACCGTCCCGATGTGCTTGATCCCGCTTTGTTAAGACCAGGGCGCTTCGACCGACAAGTTGTTGTGCCAAACCCTGATGTTTCTGGGCGTGAACAAATCTTGAAAGTGCATGTGCGCAACGTGCCTTTAGCGCCTAACGTTGATTTGAAAATTTTGGCAAGGGGAACACCAGGATTTTCTGGTGCAGACCTGATGAATCTGGTCAATGAAGCTGCTCTTATGGCTGCAAGCCGTAATAAAAGAGTTGTCACGATGCAAGAATTCGAAGATGCCAAAGATAAGGTGATGATGGGGGCGGAACGTCGTTCAACCGCTATGACACAAGAGGAAAAAGAACTCACTGCTTATCACGAAGCAGGACATGCTATTGTGGCTCTTAATGTGCCGGTTGCTGATCCTGTCCACAAAGCAACAATCGTTCCAAGGGGAAGAGCATTGGGAATGGTGATGCAATTGCCTGAAGGCGATCGCTATTCTATGAGTTATCGGTGGATGATTTCTCGTCTGGCCATTATGATGGGTGGACGTGTGGCTGAAGAATTAAAGTTTGGAAAGGAAAATATCACATCTGGTGCTTCTTCTGATATTGAACAAGCAACGAAATTAGCTCGCGCGATGATCACACGGTGGGGATTTTCTGATCTGCTTGGAAATGTAGCTTATGGCGATAACCAAGATGAAGTCTTTTTGGGTCATTCTGTTGCGCGAACACAAAATGTCTCTGAAGAAACAGCGCGCATGATTGATATGGAAGTGCGTAAGCTTATTGATGATGCCTATAAAAATGCGACAAACATTTTGAAAACAAAAAGAAAAGAATGGTTTGCTTTGGCACAAGGTTTGTTGGAATATGAGACTTTAACGGGAGCTGAAATTAACGAAGTTATTGCAGGAAAGCCTCCTTCACGCACACAGAAAGATGAGGGTGCTGCGCCACGGGGGTCTTCTGTTCCAAAAACTGGAAAAATGAAGACAGAGACAACAGTGGTAGATGAAAAAAACGCTGAAGCAGCCCCTAAAACAGTGCTTCATAAAGCAGAGACAGATAAAGGCGAGGCAGGCAAAGCAGAGGCAGCTGTTGGGAAAAAAACAGCAAAATCCGGTAATGTTGAGCCTAAGGAGGCTCAGTCTAAAGAAGTGCAATCGGATGAGACTGAGAAAAAAGCGCAAAGCACAAAAGGCACCACAAAATCAGTCAACCGCTCTAAAAGTAATGCTGAAAAGAAGTCCAATACTGCGGGACATGATAAAGAAAAATAAGAATTATTTAATATCGCTTGAGTGACGATGTTTTAGGAAAACTTCTAATTTTTTTGAGAAAGGCGCAAGTTTTGTTTGCGCCTTTCTTGTAATATTTGCAAAAATATGAAAGCAAAAAATTAAGCAAAGCCGTTGTATGATGGCGGCTTTAGCATGCTACAAGGCGAGGTGGACTGTTGCTTTTCTAATGTGGTAGGGGGTTGTAAGGTTAGGCGATAGATTTCCTTGCTGATTTGGTAGGGTATGAGGTTTGGTGCTGGGTTTCTTTACGGATTTAGCAAGTGTGTGAAATTATCCGTTGGTTGTGTTAAAGGGATGTATAGAGCATTTTGAGGAGATAATATTGCTTTTATGTGTGAGGGTGTAAACATAATTGCTTGAGAGTGGTTTAGATGTGTAGATGGTGAATAGGGGGCTTGATTGTTTAAATGCATGAAGGTTTAGATCAATGATCTGATTTTATACGGGGAGAGGAGGACTATTGTACCAAGGGGGCTTGTTAGGTTTTAAAAAAAACAAGGGAAGAATTATATATTAAAGGAAAGAGGCATGGTGCAAAAATATTTTGGTACAGATGGAATTCGGGGGAAAGCCAATTCATTTCCTATGACACCCGATTTTGCCATGAAGGTGGGGATGGCTGTAGGGGTTTTATTTCGCTCACAACATCAATCTCATCGTGTGGTGATTGGCAAGGATACACGATTATCTGGCTATATGTTGGAAAACGCTTTGGTTTCAGGATTGACTGCTGCGGGGATGGAAGCTTTTTTATTGGGTCCAGTGCCAACCCCTGCTGTTGCAATGCTTTGCCGCTCTTTGCGAGCGGATCTTGGGGTGATGATTTCTGCTTCTCATAATCCGTTCTATGATAATGGAATTAAACTTTTTGGTCCTGATGGTTTTAAACTTTCAGATGATATGGAAGCCAAAATTGAACAATTGATCGATACAGATCTTTCAAAATCTTTAGCAAGTTCTGCCGAAATTGGTTATGCAAAACGGGTTGAGGGAGATATTTATCGTTATATTGAATATGCCAAACGAACTTTGCCGCGTGATGTTCGCTTAGATACTGTGCGTATTGTTGTGGATTGTGCTAATGGGGCTGCTTATAAAGCGGCTCCCCGTGCTTTATGGGAATTGGGGGCTGAGGTTTTTGCTATTCATGATGAACCCAATGGGACCAATATTAATCAAAAATGTGGATCAACCGATTTAAGCTCTTTAAAACGAAAAGTGCATGAAGTGCGTGCTGATGTGGGGATTGCTCTTGATGGAGATGGAGATCGTGTTCTCATTGTGGATGAAAAAGCACAAACGGTTGATGGAGATCAGTTGATTGCTGTAATTGCTGAAAATTGGCATAAAATGGGACGATTACGGTGCAATGGTGTTGTCACAACGATTATGTCAAATCTTGGACTAGAGCGTTTCTTGAATAGCAAAGGGTTGCACCTTGTAAGGACAAAAGTTGGAGATCGTTATGTTGTCGATGCCATGCGCCAAAAGGGATATAATGTTGGTGGTGAGGCTTCTGGCCATATCGTGCTTAGTGATTTTGGTACCACGGGTGATGGCTTGGTGGCTGCATTGCAGATTTTAGCCTGTATGAAGGAAAGTCAAAGCCCTATGAGCCAATTGTGTAAACGGTTTGAACCTGTACCGCAAATTTTAAAAAATGTAACGATTAAAAATAAAAATGTCTTGAAAAAAAATCCCGTCAAAGCGGCCATTGATCAAGCAGAGAAGCGGTTGGGAAAAGAGGCAAGGCTGGTGATCCGCGCTTCTGGAACTGAGCCGGTTATCCGCCTTATGGCTGAAGGCGATGCACGAGAAGTATTGGACACTGTCGTGACAGAGTTGATGGATGTTATTATTCATCATGATGTACGCATGGGGACTGCACTTGAGGAATCTTGAATTTTTTGAAAAAATTATCAGATCATCTTTGAATAAAGGTCTGATTTTAATGCGGGATTTTGGCAATTACAAAAGGTATGATTATTAACTCTGTTAGTGATGTAATAACGGTAATGGATACTCTATCTACGAACAAATTAAATAAAAAAGGGAAAAGTCTAATTCTAATAACTACTATGCGTATAGATTTCTCTATAGTTCGTAAGATATAAAAAATATGCCTTTTTTTGATTTTCCTTTTTCTTTTACTTATTCGTAAATCGGTTATTAGTTTAACAGAGTTTGTAGGGGGGGAGTTTATTAGTGTTATTCATTCTTTTTACTGGACATACAGCGGGTGCAGCGCCCCATGAACATCAAACAGCAATGATCATTGTGGTTATATCATCTTGATGTTTCTAAGTGCCGCTGCCAATTGGAGATATGATACGCTCCTATTACGTTTAGCTCCTCCTAATTATGAACTTATACTTTTCCAATAATTAGTAGAATAATGAGAAAGAGATGAGAATGATCGATTTTTTCACGACAGTTCTAATGTTTATAAAGTAAAAAAGCCATGTGATGTAAAAATAATGAACATTTTTTGGATCTTGGAAGGGTACACTCTATATTCATTTACAATTTTAAGATTTAAACATAAAAGGATTGAAGCCTTCTATAATACTGGTACGACTGAAGGGATTAGAACCGCCCATGCTCAAAAATTAAAGCGTATTCTAGGTGCTTTTGAAGTAGATGTATCGCCAAAAGATTTGAGTTATCCGTCCTTTTAATTACATCTGCTAAAGGGCGATTTCAAGGATTATTAGTCAATTACTGTAAAGGGAAATTGTCGCGTAATATTTCGCTTTGATAGCATAGATGTCGAAATGTTTGATTATCTGGATTATCATCAAAAAGCAGGTCTAAACAATGATGAAGAATCCTTCACATCCCGGTGAATTATTGCGTGAAGATGTGATCAAAGAGCTTGGTTTATCCTTTAATGAAGCAGCAGAGTGGCTTGGTATATCTCGTGTAGCACTTTCTAGAGTTTTAAATGAAAAAGCCGCTATGAGTGCTAATCTTGCTATTAGGCTTGAAATGGCTGGTGTAAGCACAGCACGTGCTTGGCTTACTATGCAAACAAATTATGATCTATCAAAAAAAAATCCTTAACAACAGTCCCATGATCAAGATTGCATAAAAGAGTTTCAAATGGCAGTTAAGTTTTTGCAACAGAAACGTATACAAGAGCTAAATCATGCGTATGAGCGTACAAGGTCAAAAGATGTAACGCGGGTAAGACAAGGAATAAAATCTTGTTTCTATAGTCTGTTTGGCTATAATAAATATAAGCAAAGGAGGGTTTTAATATGTTGAGTGAAGAGGAAATTAAGCTGCGTCGCCTCTATGCTGAAAATGCATTGGCAAGCCAACGTTTAGAGGGATTAGAGCCAGATCCAAAAGTCGTTGAGCAAATGGAACGTGTTATTATTGGAGAGTTTGAAACAAGTGATATCCTCAAAGATTATATGGAGAGGGTAAAACGTGGAGAAGTATAAGGGGAGCGGTGATCCTTATACTGATCCTGAAACTGGTGTGATGTATAATCGGTTTGGTATTAAAGACAAAGCCACGCTGCAACGTGTAGAATCTACGATTTCTTATGTGAAATCTTTCGAATTTGTACATACTCCTATTGGTGGTAAGTTTGATCTGGATTACATGAAAGAGATTCATAGAAGACTGTTTGGCGACATATATGAATGGGCGGGACAAGTTCGTTTAGTGGATATTGCCAAAGGCAATAGTATGTTTGCTAGTTATAATCAGATTGAAAGTTATGCACCGAAGATTACAAAAAAGCTTGCAAAAGAACAGTATCTGCGTGGTCTTGGTGCTTATGACTTTAGCCAAAGGGCTGGATATTACATGGGCGAGTTGAATGCGTTGCATCCGTTTCGAGAGGGGAATGGGCGTACTCAGCGCGAATTTATGGTGCAACTTGCTCGTGAAGCTGGTTATCATATCAACTGGAAGGGTATTGAGCGACAAGAAATGACACGTGCGTCAATTGAAGCACATTTTGGTAATTCAGAATATCTGTCTGCACTCATCTATAAGAACCTTACCAAGTTTACAGAAAATAAAAGGGATGATGTTTCTCAAGGTATTGGCAAAAATATTGCTTTTTGCGTTGATCTTAATAAAGAGTGCTTGGAACAACAAAAAGAGAAGATTGAAACTCCTTGGGATAGAGAAAAGACAAGTTTTGCTAAACGTCAAAAAGAAGAACTTGAGCAATCACAAAAAGAGTTGAATGTTGCATCAAAAACAACGGAAAAAGCCCCATACCTTGCGGCTTATACGGATAACTCTAATCTAGAACAGAAGGTGCTAAGCGCTCTTAGAAATAAAAAATCTTACATTGATATGTTTAAGGAGTTAAACAGTCATTTAGCATCTATTTATAAAGATCCACAAGAGGCTGCGCTTAGGATTGAGCAAACGATTTTAGCAGGGAAAGGCGATAAACTCTCTGATATTTTGGATAGGGCACCTGATAGAGCGGGCGAACTGCGTGGATCAGATCGTTTTATCGATAAATTGAAGGCTACAGGAAAAGAACGAAAAGAAGCGCTTTATCATGTTCCTCTTGCACTTTCTTCTATTAAAATGCTTCAATCCTTTTATGAGAATTCTTATGAGACGCTGATGGTTAGTGTTACACGGGAGCGTGAACAGTTAAAAGTAGAGGTTCCGTCACTTTCACAAGAAGCAGTGACTTTTATGAAAAATGTTGAAGCTGGTCGTGATAGTTATTCAAAGATACCAGAGCAGGTTAATCAAGAGTTTTTAAAGCTACAAATTGTTTTAGATAAACGTTTTGGACATGATGCCATTCATAAATATGGTTTTGATTTATCAAAAGCAATCCCCAAAGAACAGTCTTATAATAAAGAACGCATAAAAGAGTTTCAAATGGCAGTTAAGTTTTTGCAACAGAGACAACAGGAGAAAATCAACGCAATAGCGCGTGCAAGATCAATAGATATGATACGGTAAGGGCAAGGATAAAGCCTTATGCTGTATAAGCCCTATTAAGCCATACGGTAAAAGAGAGGTAATCAAAGGAGGTGTTTAATATGGGTGTGACAAAAGATGTTGTATGTGCCTGCATAGATAGGGCGTTAAAAAAAATCCGGTGAAATATTAGCAAGTTTAGGACTTACGGTGTCTGATTTCATCCGTATTGCTTTGACAAAAGTTGTTCATGAAAAACGATTGCCGTTTGATAAGTCTATTTCTAATGCGAAAACGCTTAAAATTTTTGAAAAGAATGCAAAAGGATAAGATGTATACTTTGCGAAAGATATGAATGAGTTATTTAAGTCATTTCGACAGTTTTTAAAAAGCATCACGGCGTTTGAAGGGGTCGTAATAGATTTCTGTTACACGAAATTTTCCTTCGAGGCGTTTACATTGGATGATGACATCTATCATCGAGATTAATAAGCCGCGGATATCATCGCGTGCTAAATTACCACCACCGTCACTTTCTTTGACTAAAAGGGTCATTTGTTCAAAGGCTGCAAGGGCTGTTGAGGCGTGGACGGTGGTAATGGAGCCGGGGTGACCAGAATTAACATTACGGATATAGTAAAAGGCTGTACCATCACGCAGCTCTTGTAGAAGGATTCTGTCGGGGCGCATGCGTAATCCTGATTCAAGCAGTTCTTTTGCGCCTGCTTTTGCTAAGCCTTGGTTATCTTTTGAATAAAAGAGCTGCACTTTGTTGGCGTGCGGAACGACAAGTTCTGGCGTGTCTTCAATGGTGAGAATTCGTTCATAGTCAGGGATTTTTGCAATCAAAGCTTTGGAGAGGGTTGTTTTACCAGAACCGGTTTTGCCCGATATTAAGATATTTTGTTGTGTAATAACGGCTCTTTCTAAAAAGTTGCAAAAGTCTTTGGCGATAAAGAGATCTGTTAGCTCTTTGTCTGTATCAGAGAGTTCGGATAATCGTTCTGTCATTTGTTGCGTGGGTGTGAAACTGGTGTTTTGGGCGACAGAAAACAGATTGTTTTCATGTAAACTTTCAAGAGAAAAAGTGCGTGATGAAGGTTTACGAATGGTCATGCTAATGGTATTGGCTGCAACAGCTGGAGGCATAACAATTTGTATGCGTTCGTTGTTTGGCAGTGTTGCGGAGAGAACGGGGTTTTCTACACTGATTTTTTGTGTTGTGTAGGCAGCAACAACTTTTGCAATCCCTTCTAGTTCGCTGTAGGTTAGCTCTTTTAAGATGTGGGTTTGCCAACCATTGGGACCCTCAACGATTACTTCGCCAGGGCGATTGATGACAATTTCAAATAAATTGTCATCATTGAGGAAGTCATCTAAGATCTTTAATTTTGTTAAAACGATGGAGGCGCGTTCTGCATTTTTTGCTGATGGCATAATGTGACTTTATTGGCTTAATGAAAAAAGGAATAGCTGGGAGTAGAGCGGTTTCTTTTGCTCTTTACGACTAGTTTATAGACAGAGGAAAAATCGAGATCTTTTGCTACAAAGATGTTGACCAGTTCGCCTTGAAATTTTTCTAGGGTAGGAGGGATGTTGATTTGATTTTCAAGAGCAATACTGGCGGCCTCTTTTCCAGTGTTGTTTGCGCCTTCAAAACCGCCGCCTCCAGAGTTGTTTGAACCTTCTTTATTGGAATTGCCTACTATTTTATTTGTTAAAACTGTTGTGGCACCATCAATAACGGTCAACAAAAGGGAAGAGCCAAAGCGTTCCCACCAATGGGTGTTGATGTTGCCATCAAAACCAGCTCTTCCTAAACTGTCTGTTGCGGGTGAGGCAAGGTCGATGATGACACCGGTTGGGGTTTTTGCTCTTGTCCAGAGTACAAAGAGGCGAGATTGACCTTGTTTTATCCCTCCGCGGTATTCGCCAATCACTTGGGTTCCTTTATCAAGCAAAACAACGCGCCCATTGTCAGAGAGGATATCACGGTTGATGATGCAGCTTGCAAAGCCTGGTTGCTCACTGTTTAATGCGGTTTCTAAGATACAGGGAATAGAGGTTCCCATGGCGATGATAAAGTTTCTATTGCCGATGAGTTTTGCTTTTGCTTTTGCTTCTTCTGTTTTGGTAGGCTTTAATAGGGTTGCAAAATTTTGTGTGTCTTGAAGGGCAGGAGAATTTTGCGCATTCGCGAGATTTTCAAGGGCATGGAGTTTGTCAAAGGGGTTTAGAGTGGTGTTGACGATGTCTTTTAATTGAGATTTAGAGCCTTTGGCAAAAGCTAAAACAGGGGCACGTCTTGCGGCATCAAGTAGTGGGTCATCTTTTTTGGGTTCTTGTGCGAGTGGTTGTGGGGGTGGTAAGGTTATTGGCGCTATGTTGGCGCGCGGGTCAGAGGGGGCGAGCTCTAAAGGAGCGAGGGAATTGTGAAAGCTTTTTTCTTGTTTTTTATGAGCTTTTGCGGTGTCTTTTTGTTCTGTGGGGGAGGATAAGATGTTCCAGAGCACATAGCCGCAGATTCCTATACAGGCTATTGCGACAACTATTTTTTTGCCAGCGCTTTTGGCGCTATTGTTTTTGCCATCCCCAATAGATCCGCGATCTTCGATGATTGGTTTATCACTCATGTGTTGTCCCCTTCAATTCCCGCTTATTTAAAGATCTGATGCAACTTTACGTTCAACAGATGGTGAGGTTGTTCCGGTATTTGGATTTGTGCCTTTTGGTTGATAGGCTTCGTTAAAGACGCATAGGACGTTTTTGCCCTGTCTTAGGGTGAAGCGTGCGCTAATGGCATGGACTATCACCATGTTGCCTCTTGTGGTTTTGGGAACCAGCGATTCTGTACCGTCATTGCTGACAATGTAAATGGCAGGGATTTCTTGGTTGTCTGGAAATGTAAATGTTGTGGTTTTGCCATTGTCATAAACGGAGGAGGGTTCGAGCACGCTCGATCCTTGAGCGGTGTAAGCCCAATTGCGTGGTCCATAGGTTTCAGAAGCGTTGAAGACATTATCGATACGCTGGGCTTGTTGTTTTTCTTGTCGCATAAGGGCTGCGAGTCTTCTTTGTTCTGCTTCTTCTTGTGGGTAGCGAAATTTCACAAGGAAATATGTTTCTTGTCCAGATGAAATTTCCCCATCTTTGACCATGAGTTCAAATTGATAGGAGCGCTTTGAGCCATCAAGCTTTGTGGTGACGACTTGGAGATTGGTAATGGGTTGGACTTCTCTTGCCTTTAGAAAAAGAATATTGCCAGCGGGAGCGACTTCCCATGCAACGCTGTTGCCAATTGCCACATGGGCAATTTCTTCATTGGGAGAAAATTCTATTTGTACCGATGAGCGTATGGAGCCAATAATTTTTGTGACATTATAGGCATCATAGTTGATAAAGCGAATGCGGCTATCGCTTGGCGCGCGGGTGGGAAAAATACTGGCATGGCTAGGCGTTAAAGAAAGGGTAATAGCGATGTTAAGAATGAGAAAAAGAATTTTTTTTGTCATGATCAGTTGACCACTTCCGGATCGGTTCTATATTCACTAACAATAAACCCTAGAGGATTTATCAAACGGTTTTGGACAGAGATAGGGGCATTGATGTATTCAAAGGTAAGTGTTGCAACCCAGTGGGTGATGAATTCTTTGTTGTTGTCGTTGTCATGAATGGTTCTGTAGTAACGCACTTGGGCGACATCGTCATTGATAAAGGAGATTGATTTTATTGTTATTGTAACGGCGGCGTGTTTATAGAGAATTTGAGGACTTTGGGGATTTCTTGCTCCATACCAGCTGGCAAATCTTTCCTGTTCTTCAGAGGAAGAGAGGAGGGAGACGGTTTGGAAGTTGTGTTGTGTTTCTTCTGTGGTGAAGCCTTCACGGCAGCGGACATATTTTGCAGCAAAGTAGCGTGTGATTGCTTCGTCGACATTGGTGGGACCTTCTTTTAAGGCTTCCACAACTTCGGTGATGCCGGTTGAATTGTCGACGCGGATGACAAAAGGTTCCACGGTTTTAAGGGGCGTGAGGGTGATGACTGCGAGAGAAGACAGTATTGCAACAGCAACCGCGATGCCGGCAATGGCAAGAGAGACGCGGGTGGTGCGGCGTGAGGCGAGCATGCGATCTTGATCGAACGAGCGTGCTTCAGCAATGTATTGTTCTATATCTTTTTCTTTCATGCTTTTTGCCCGCAATTTTTGTAAGATTTGATTTCTTCATCCGTTAATTTTTGTGCCAGAAGCATTTCCAGCTTACCTTCTTTTAGGGGTGAAGGGGTGTTGTTACTGATGATAATGGGCGTGGGCGTGGGTTTTTTCCCTTCCCAATTCCACATTGATCTGTTGAGTGGACGTTTAGAATATCCATCACATTTTGGGAGTGACTTCAGTGTGTTTGGTGAAGACACACAGCCACTGAGAAAGAGAAATGGTAAGATGACCCCAATTTTTTTAAATTCCCGCATTTGAACTTAGACCTTTGCTAATAGTAATGCTAGTTTTTTATTTTAATAGTGATGCTAATTTTTTAATGCCCTTCGTTATCGTGTTGGCTGTTGCTTTAGCAGCTTTACCTGTTAGTTGAGCCGTTGTTTTAGCGACTGGTCCTGATCCTGTAAGAGAAGCCCCCCCAGAGGCTAAAGCTGATGCGATATCAGGGAGTCTGAGGAAAAGGTGAATACCACCAATACCAACAACCAAGAACTGAATTAAAGTAGTGATGATATTGTCAACACCTCTTGAAAAAACGTTCATTGAAATGTTAACATATAAACTACCAAGCAGCACGACTAACACATATAAAATGATGAAGTTTGCAACTTGCCCTAACCATGCTTCTGTGAATTTTCTGGTTGAGGAAAACATATAGAGGCTTATGAAGAGTGGTCCTATTGATATGACAAGAAACAAACCCAATTTAGCAAATAATGAAACAACAAAACCGACTAGACAAAATAAGATAGCAGCAACTAGGCAGATAAAACCAGCAATCCATGTCGCAATAAACATCCCCATTTGAGTCAGACCTGTGTACTGGTTTGCTGCGTCCAAAACCTGTGCTCCAGCTTTGTTTATCATATTGTCCCATACATTTCGATCCACATGTGCTCCTTGTGTGACATTTGCAATGGCATTCGGCAGATCATGGAAAAATATACCACTGACCCACTCATTATAAAGAGCAGCGTTTGTAGCAAGTGAAACAACGATGCCGAGTTTGAAAGTTGTTACTATAAATTCCCATAAGGGCATGGAAGAGCGCCCATAGATGATATTGTAGCCCATAAATATAATGTAGATTGTACAAGACAGTTTAAGCGGAGCACCTAAACCTGACGAAAGATTAGAAATGGCGTCATTCATTGCCTTTGTAATGGGATCCATTAACATATTGTCTATCTTAGTGAATATGCCTTTGCTTTCTACTGCCATTGAGATGCTCCGCTCTTCATTATGTCTTAATGGTTATTTTGTTTTTTTTCAGCGCGCTCTTTTGCTTCTTGTTCTTCCTCAGCGCGTCGCTTTGCTTCTTGTTCAGCTAATTTTTTTTTAGTATTAGCTTCCATTTTTTCAATCCAAGCTTTTTGTTCAGCTTGAAACTTTTCATCTATTTTGCGATTTTCTTCTTCAATTTTACGGCTTCTTTCTGCTGCTTTTGCTTCATATTCTTTCTGAAGTTCTAAAAATGCTAACCGCATGTTTTCACAATTTTTTGAAGTTCCTGCAAATCCACATTTAGCATCCCACTCTAGGCGTAATTTTTCATCTTTTTTAAATTCTGCGACGCTATAGGTTTTTTCACATCCAGCAGCGATAATTCCAGTGCCAAGTAGCAATGTTGTTATGAGAACTTTATTCATCAATATTTCCCCTTTTTCCTTTCAGTTTTACAAGTTTTGAGCACAATCTTTAAATTCTGCTTGTGTTATCGGTTTTTTATAACCAGTGATGATAAATCTAGGGCAGAGACATAATGTTGCCATAAATCTATTGTATAGTCTGTAAGGTTCTTTAAGTTGAGCAGCTAAAGCGCAATAGCGGTGTGTAATGGCGCTATCCATTGTTTTTGTAATGGGGTTCATCAACATATCATCTATATCAGTAAATACGCCTTTCGTTATTATTGCCATTGAGATGCTCCGCTTTTCATTATGTCTTAATGGTTATTTTGTTGTTGTTTTGCCGCGCGCTCTTTTGCTTCTTGTTCTTCCTCAGCACGTCGTTTTGCTCTTTGTTCTTCTAATTTTTTTTTAGTATGAGCCTCCATTTTTTCAAGATCAGCTTTTTGTTTCGCCATAAATTCTTCATATCTTTTGCGATTGTTCTCTTCCGCTTGACGCTCTCTTTCTGCTGCTTGTGCCTGACGTTCCTTATCAAGTTCTAAAAATGCTAACCGCATGTTTTCACAATTTTTTGAAGTTCCTGCAAATCCACATTTAGCATCCCACTCTAGGCGTAATTTTTCATCTTTTTTAAATTCTGCGACGCTATAGGTTTTTTCACATCCAGCAGCGATAATTCCAGTGCCAAGTAGCAATGTTGTTATGAGAACTTTATTCATCAATATTTCCCCTTTTTCCTTTCAGTTTTACAAGTTTTGAGCAC